>JAISAN010000165.1 GCA_031266635.1 Treponema sp.
TGGCGCCCCGACTGGCCCGAAGACTTCCCCCCGGACGCCTTTTCCGTCAATTCCGGGCCGCCCCTGTCCATCGTTCTTGAATACGGCGGCGATACGCTTAGGCTCCGCCGCGACCGGGAGGGCCGCCTTCGGGAATTTCCCTTTTATTGGGACCGGGCCTTTATCCGGTTTCAGGCGGATTATGATCCCGCGGGCCGCATCCGGCGCCTTAGCGCCGAAACGCCGGACTGGGCCGCTGATTTTCCCGAAAATTTTTTGCTCTCCGGCGATACCGGCCCGGTCCGGGTGAACTACGGGGGAACCTGGTTTTTTGCCCTGGTTGTTGACGCGGGCTTCGGCTTTTCGGAAACCTGGTACGACGCGGAGGGGAATTTCGCGGCCTGGTATCAGTCCCAAATCCGCCGGGACGGCCCTTCCTGGCGGCTCCGTTCCCTGGAATTCCGCGGCAACGGGGACCAAAGCCGGGAAGATTATGACTACGACAGCGGCGGCAATATTACCGCCCTGAATTCCCCCCAGGGCGAATTCAGCGCCGGGTACCGCAATGGCCGCCCCGTGTACTGGAATCGCGCGCCCGCCGCCGGTTCCGCCGCCACTCCGGAGGATACCGCCGCCGAAGCCCCTGAACCCCCGAACCCCGCCCCGGAACAGCCCGGCAAATTCATCCTCCAGTGGGACGAACGGGGCTTTTTAACGGCGAAACGTCCCCAGGAAGGGGAAAGGGGCGGGGAATTCCGCTATGAATACGAAACCGGCGGCCGGGGAAACTGGACAAAACGCCGGGATACGGAGCTGCGTAATGGGGATGATCTTTTAATTCCCGTTTTTCGCGGCCAGTACGAGCGCCGGATTTTCTACACGGAGGAATAAGGTGGGCGCTTCTGTTGAGTGGCGGGATTTTAAGTACGAAGAAACTTTTGAACAGGAACTCCGGGGGCTTTGCCGCCGCCGGGAATCGGACCCGGCCTGTACCCCGGAGGAGCTGGAAGGGACGCTCCGGCACCTCTACAGTATGGACGGCGCGGACTGGGGCGGCCGGGGCGATGTACAGGACACCATTATGGCCGCCACTATCGCCGCCTACGAACATTTTATCGCCCAGTGGAAGGCGGAAACGGCCCCGGAGTGAAGCTCCGCAGGGCAAGCTCGAACCTGTGGTTCAGCGCAGTATCGTAAGTGTGGCGTTAGTTCAAACGGCGGCTCTTTTGAGAACTGCGGGCAAAGGCCGTAACTTTCTTTTACCGCTGGTGTTATATATATTGGCAGACTAATACAGTTTCATGTTCCTCCTTTTTCTTTGCCCCGGGGTTACTCCTTTCCCCGGGGTTTTTTTATAATTTGACATTTAGAAATGCGGCTGTTCCAGAACTTCAGTTTTTGGAACAACTTCAATTACTTCATTTTTTTTATTTTTCCGCTTGTTGATTTAAAAGTTTTGCGATACTATGGGACAAGGAGTATACAATGGAATGGCGGGCAAGTCATATATTGGTAAAAGACCGGGGACTGGCGGAAGAACTGCTAAAAAAGATAAAGCAGGGCGCCCAGTTTGAGTCTCTGGCCAGGGAACATTCTACCTGCCCTTCAAAATCATCGGGCGGGGATTTGGGCTGGTTTGGGCCGGGGAAAATGGTGGCTCCCTTTGAATCGGCGGTCAAGCGGCTCTCGCCGGGATCGGTGGGGGATGTGGTTCAGACCCAGTTTGGTTATCATATTATAAAATGTACCGGGCGGAAAGATTAACCGGGTTTTTCTTATTGACGAACGGAGCGAAATCGCGGCCGTGCTTGCACGGGCATGATCGAGCGAGTGAGGAAACGAAGGATTTAATACCCCGCGGCTTGCCGCGGAAGCCGCCGCAGGCGGCGGGTGCAGGGTTTGCCCTGCGGTATTAATACCCTTTATTGAAACACCCCGCGGCGCACTGCTCAGGCTAAAGCCTTCGCGCTTTTTCCGGAGGGATCGCACCTTTTCTCTGCGCCGGGCGTATGGCGCTTTGCGGTTCAACAGCCCTTGCGGGCTGCGGGCGCGTACGGCGACCTAAAGGCCGCCTCCCTTTTCTGGGTACGGCGGCAGTTTCCGGGCGCCGGGCGTGCGCTGCTTGTTTTTGAACAACAGCCCTTGCGGGCTGCGGGCGCGTACGGCGACCTAAAGGCCGCCTCCTTTTTCTGGGTACGGCGGCAGTTTCCGGGCGCCAGGCGTGCGCTGCTTGTTTTTGAACAACAGCCCTTGCGGGCTGCTGTTACTACGCCTACTGCGCCTACTGCGCCTATTGCGCCGCTTTTTCTATCTCGGCCTGGGCTACCGCCAGCAGGGCGATAGGCACCGAATAGGGCGAACAGGATACATAGTTCAGTCCCGTATCCATGCAGAACCGCACATTGCCCGGATTGGCCCCGTGTTCACCGCAGAGGCCGCAGACCAGGTCCGGCCGGGTAAGCCGCCCCCGTTCCACCGCCAGGCTGATAAGCTCCTTCACCCGGGGATCGAGGGTACTAAAGGGGTTCCCCACAATGAGGTCAAAAAGGGTGTAATCGGGCATAAAGGCGGTAAAGTCGTCTCGTGAAATTCCCAGGGTGGTCTGGGTCAGATCGTTGGTGCCGAAACTGAAGAAACGGCCGTATTTGGCAATATCCCCGGCCCCCAGGGCGGCGGCAGGAAGCTCAATCATGGTGCCAATTTGGTACTCCACAGGTTTGGCCTTTTTTTCCGCCCGAAGGGCTTCCTCAATATCCACAATGCCCGTATAACTGGAACCTTCGATTTTTTTCCCATAGGCGATAAGCTTTAACTCCGAATCGTTCATCACAATGGGAACCATGATTTCAGGCCGGGCGTCCACTTTTTCCGACCGGAGTTTGTAGGCGGCCTCAAAAATAGCTTTAACCTGCATGGCGTAGATCTCCGGGTAGGACACCGCGATACGGCAGCCCCGGTGGCCGAGCATGGGGTTAAATTCATGGAGGGCGTCGATACTGGCTAAAACATCGGTCCGGGAAACTTTCACCTTCTTGGTCTTGGCCATGTAGCTTATGTAGCCCTTTAGCTCCTCTTCGTTATGGGGCATAAATTCATGGAGGGGCGAATCAAGCAGCCTGATGGTTACCTCTTTGCCCGCCATGGTTTTTAGAATACCGTAAAAGTCGTTCCGCTGCATAACCTGGAGTTTCGCCAGCGACTTGGCCCGGTCTTTGGGAGAAGTCGAAAGGAGCATTTCCCGAAAGACGTTAATCCGCTCCGCCTTGAAGAACATGTGTTCGGTCCGGCAGAGGCCAACGCCGTCGGCGCCGAATGACAGGGCCAGGGCCGCGTCCCGGGGAGTATCGGCATTGGTGCGGACATGAAATTTCTTGAGGAAACTTTTGGAAAGGGCAATAAAGTCCAGCAGCCCCGATTCCCTGGGGTCCGGCTCGATAAGGTCTGCGGTTCCCAGATAAACCGTTGATTCCCCGTAAAAGGGAACATTAATGGTAATATAGTCCCCTTCGGAGAAACTAAAATTCCCCAGGCTTGCCTTTTTCCCCTTTATCTTGAGGTCCGGAGCTACCAGGGACACTTTGCCATACTGCCGCGCCACAACCGAAGCGTGGGCGGAATATCCCCCTTCGGCAGTCAGAACCCCGGTGGAAACCTCAATAGCTTTGACATCCTCCGCGAAGGAAGAGATAAGGCAGAGGATAAACTGGTCATCCTCACCCTGCTGGTGGGCGTTTTTCTTCGCCTCAAGAAGCGTATCGGTACTAAAGTAGACCCTGCCGATGGCCGCCCCCGGCGCGCCGGCAATGCCTCCCTGCCAGCTCTTCAAGCCCTTAACGCTGGAGGTATCAATAATGGGGTGAAGAATTTCATTCAAGCGGAGCGGTTCAATAGACTTCACCACATAATCGTTGCCCACAATATTCCGGCCCGCCAGGTCCAGGAGGAGCTTAATATCCGCCTGAGTGGATTTCTGATCCACCAAACGCTGTTCGATAAGCCAAAGCTTTCCCTTTTCCACGGTAAACCGGATTTGCCGGATCTCCTTGAATTTGTCCTCCAGGGTCCAGGCGATTTTTTCGAGCTGTTTAAGATGGATCGGGTCAATTTTGCTGATATCCTGGCCGCTGGAACCAATTTCGTTAAATTTGCCCCGGAAGAACCGCCCCTGGAGCTTTTTCTCCCCGGTAACCACATTGCGGCTGAAATAGTCCCCGGAACAGGAATCCTTGCCGTAGTTGCCGTAGACCATCGGTTGAATCAAAAGGGCCGTATCCCGGTCGTTCTGATCATCCATCTGGAGCATCCGGGAAATTTCACTTACCGTGATAAGGAGCTGGTCTTCGGCGGTATCAAAGAAACCGGCGGGAAAATATTGGGCGAATTCGTCCATATATTCCCCGGCCCTCTTGGTAATTTTCATCTCCTCAATGTCCGTATCTTTGCCCAATTCATTGGAAGGCCCCAAGATACCCAGTGCCCGGTCCAGAGATTTCAGCCGGGAAACAATCGCCGCCTGTTCCCTGGTTTTATCCTCCAGTTCTTTGATCCGTTCTTCGATTTTAAGCATACCCCGGACCAGGAACAGTACTTCATGGGCGGCAAAATCTTCCCCGACCCAGTTGGCAAAACCGTCAATGGTTGGTTTTACCAGACCGAAGTTGTGTAAGGTAGGATAGGTTGTTACCGCGAGGTTTGAAGAAATAACCACCTTGAGGAGCATGGGGTTATTTTCATCCCCGTAGGTCTTTTTTACCAGACCCCCGCATTTATCCAGAAGATTTTTAATGTCCTTCCGGATCAGGCTGGGAGTAATTTCCGACGCAATATCCGTATCCAGGATAAAACCGGGGAGGATGGGGAAGCCCAGCTCCGCAAATTCATTGGCCTGACGGCCCCGGATCCCCAGCTTTTCCGGCGCAATCTGCTTCGGGATTATATCTTTCTGACTAAAAAAATGTATATTCGTATTCATTTATATATCCCCCTTTAACCGAAAAGCCGCAAAACATTATTTACCGGGCCATGCAGGAAAGCCTCAAATTGATGGCTTGCCCCCTGGGCCAGGTAGCGCTGCAACTTCGCCACATCTTTGATTTCGGACCCCGCGACGGCAAATTCTATCGCGCTGCCATGCTTAACTTTTCCCCACTTAAAAAGGGAATTAATATCCAGGATCCGTTCACCGTCATAATAAATGTAGACCTGCAGGGCCGGATATTTGGCGTTATAACTTGCGATAATCCGTTTCCAGGCTTCCACATTTCCGTTATGGAACAACTCGTTCTGTACGACCACCGCGTACCGGGGAGTCATCTTTACCGGCCCTTTGGATACCGGAGGAGGAGCCGCGGAAGCGGTAACCACCGGAGCGGCCACCCGCTGGGCCTCGGGCGCCTGAACGGGAGCCGGAGCGGCTTTTCCCCTCCTCGCCCTTGCCGTTTTTACGGCTTTAAGCGCCTTTTTTCGCCGGGGCCCGGCAGCCTCGCCGGCCTCTGAATCGGCGGTTTTTTTGAGTTTCCGCGGCACAAAACTGCCCTTCAACAAGGCCGGCGGGGCTTTTACCCGGACGCCCTCAAAAAGGGACGCGGTCAATTCCGCCGCTTTCCGGCAGTTTTCATCCGCCGGAGTCCCGGCCTTACCGGCATAAACTACCAGAAGTTCCCGTTTTTTCAAGCGTCCAAAACCGGCCAGTTCTTCGGCATTTTTTGGATTTGCCACCAGAAGGCCCAGTTCAGGATGATGATAGGCTACTACCAGATCAACGCCTTTCCATTTCCCGAATTCCGCCGCCAGTTGGCTTATATCGGCAACTGTATCCGCGAGATTGGCGGATATGGTCGTATACCCGAGTTTATCAACCAGAAGCATCTGAAGAATCAGGGCGGCCCGTTCCCCGGAAAGCTCCGAGTCCCCCATCTCAAACAACAGATCCCCCAGATTGCTATTTCCGCTCACAGATTCCACAATGCTAATGGTTTTTTTAATTTGCCGTACGGCTGAATTAAACCCCGCCCGGGTAGAAAGTACCTCAAGATTTGTTGAATCCTTACCCATTGTTTATTTCCTCCTACAAAAAACGCCCCCGGCTCATATCGTACAACTTTAGTAAAGCTGCCGCTGATTCGGGGGCGTTTCAGATCACCATTTGATCACTTGCGTTATACTTCTTTTAACGCGACGTCACCACTCCGGCCGCCGGCTTTCCTGCCCCGGCCCCTGCCACGCTTTGGTTTGGCGTCTACCACACCGGCTTTCGCCCTGCCCCGCTTGGGAGCGGCTATGGCTTTGGGTGCTTTGGCGCCTTCGGCGGAAACACTGGCGGCGCTGTCCCCGGAATTAATCAAATCCAGATACGCTGAAGCCGGACTCGCCGCGGGCGCGTTTTCCTCCGCCGCCCCGAAGGACTGGTTAATGTCCTCCCGTACCGTCGAACGCCG
>JAISAN010000216.1 GCA_031266635.1 Treponema sp.
GAGGCTGTTCCAAAACTTCAGTTTTTGGAACAGCAACCTTAGATTTACATGGAAAAGCGGACATTTGGCCGCTTTTCCAAGAGGTTGTTTCAAAACCAACCGGGTTTTGGAACAACCTCACTTTAATGTGGTATTTGCGTGAGCAAATACATAGGGCAATGCTGATTAGCGTCAAGTTAATCAGCGTTGCCCTAAAAAAAGCCCCTCCAGATATGCGGCCACCCCGTCTTCGGCATTGGAGCCGATAATCGTACCGGCGGCGGCCCGGACCGTTTCTTTGGCGTTGGCGGGGGCGGCGGAAAAACCGGCGGCTTCGAACAGCGGGAGGTCATTTTCCTCGTCCCCCAGGGCTATGACTCCGGCGGCGTCAAGGCCCCGGTTTTTCATGGCGGCCCGGAGTCCCGTTCCCTTGGAAACTCCGGCGGCCATCAGCTCCAGAAAAAGGGGATAGGTCCGGGCCGCATAGATCCGGCCGCCGAACCGTTCTATCAGCAGGGGCCGGATAGCGTCCTGCACTTCCGGTTCGGCGATAAACATTCCCTTGAGGCAGCCGGGCAGCTTCCCCCGGGCAATAATCTTTTTCAGATCCCCCAGTACCGGCTGCAGCCCGGTATGCCGGCGGTATATCTCCGCTTCGGGGCTGTCCTTTTCGATCATCAGGATTTCCCCGGTTTCTCCCGGAACCGCGGGGAAAAATACCTGAAAATGTATGCCCCGGTTTCGGGCAAGATCCACGCAGAAGTCCGCCACATCAAGATCCAGCAGCGTGGAGCCTAAAACAATACCGGCGGGCATATCCACCACCTCGGCGCCGTTGTAATACACCATAGGCCCTTCAGCGCCAATGGCCGTCCGGTACGGTTCCGCCGCCGCAATGGCCCGGCCGGTACAGAATATCACCTGGATGCCCCGGTCCATACAGGACTTGAGGACCGAAATGGTTCTGCCGCTTAACGTGTTATCGGGCCGGAGGACGGTGCCGTCGAGGTCAAGGGCCAGGGCTTTAACCGTGCGGGGATCGGGACCTGTTTTAGCGATCATGCAAAAACTCCTGAGAAACCTCTAAAAGCCCAACCGGGTTTTTAGAGGTTCCATTAAAGCATACGTGAAAACGGCAGGTACAACAATATATGGCGCGTTAAGCTTGACAGAGCTATCCCTTTTTCCCATGATATAGTGGGTATGGATGAACTCCGGTTAACAAGAGACGGCCTAAATAGTTTAAGTACCAGTGAGTTGGTGAAATTAGCGGATACTTATGACATTGATATTCCTCCCGGTCTGGAACGGGTTTTTATTATTGAAGAACTGTTGGACACGGTTCAGGAGGATAATGAACTTGAAGAAGGGGAGAACAGTCCGGTCTCCGGGGCGGATTTTCCCGAAACCGCCGAACTTCCCAAGCAGTACAATATCAGCTTCCTGGAAGTGATGGTTCGGGATCCCCTGTGGGTTTTTGTTTTTTGGGAAATTAAAAGCCATGACAAGGAGATTCACGAAAAAGCCCCGGATTTTGGCGGCTATTTTTTGCGGGTAATTCCCCTGGAGTGGAATCAGACGGCTCGAAAAGAAAATCCCTTTACCGTGCCTGTCGGAATGGATGATAATGCGTGGTATCTGGGGTTTCCTCCGGCGGAGGGCCGTTATCAGGTGGAACTTTGCGTTTTGCGGGGGGATGAAGAAATTGTTCTGGTGGTTTCCCGTCCTTTTATGCTGCCCCGGCTCCTTAACCGGCCCAAAATAATGGCCGGGACAGATTCCCCGGACAATATACCGGATGTTTATCATAATCCCCTGGCCCGGCTTTCCGGTGCGGAAGATTTTCCGGTGATCCGTAATGCGGATCGCCTGTCCCGAACTATGGGGAGTAATGGGCAGGCTGGTTAATATGGTAAATCGTCATATTATTTCCCTGGTGTTCAACGCCCATCTTCCGTATGTCTGCGGCGCCCCGGACGCCGGAGAGGGGGAACGCTGGTTTTTTGAGGCCCTTTCCGAAACGTACCTTCCCCTGCTTGCGGTTTTTGACCGGCTGGAGGGGGGGTATATTCCTTTCCGTCTGGGGCTCTCCGTGTCGCCAACTCTCTGCCATATGCTGAGGGACGAGCGCCTTCAGCAAAAATTCCTTGAATATACAGACAAACAAATCGAATTCGGCCTCCGGGAACTGGAACGGACCGAAGGCCGCAAAGAACAGCAGAACCTGGCAAAGATGTATTACGACCGGGCGGTGGACCAGAGAATCGCCTTTACCGAACGGTATGAGGGGGATATTCTCAAGGTTTTTGATCATTACCAGCGGAAGGGGAAGCTGGAACTCCTTGCCACCGGGGCCACCCACCCCTTTCTGCCGTTTTTGGCTCCCTATCCTGAGGCGATCCAGGCCCAGATGGAGGTGTCCATCGCCTTTTACCGGCGTCATTTTGGTAAAAACCCCCAGGGGTTCTGGTTGCCGGAACTTGGGTGGACGCCGGAACTGGAAACCTGGCTCCGGGCCTATAATTTCGGCTATACCGTTGTTGAGCCTCATGGTCTGGTTTTTGGCAAACCCTTCGCTTCACGGGGTACTTTTTTCCCGGTCAAAACACCGGGGGGGATTTTTATCCTGGCCCGGAATTATTATGCGGGGGAAATGGTGTCCCTTATGGCCGGGGAGGAAGTGTACCGGGACAATGACCGGGATGCGGGGTATGAGCTTGGCGTCCGGCAGCTTGGACCGTTCCTGGGTTCCGGCGGAATCCGTACCCCCACGGGGTTTAAGTACTGGAATTCCGCCTCCGGCCGGGGTGAACAGCCGGTGTATGATCCCCAAAAAGCGGCGGAAAAAGCTGTAGAACACGCCCGGCTTTTTCTGGAAAACCAGAGCGCCCGGCTTTCCGAGGCCGCCAAGTATATGGAGGGGCCGCCCATCAGCCTTTGCGCCTTTGAGGCGGATGAATTCGGCCGGTTTTGGTACGAGGGCCCCCGGTTTATCGAGGCCCTGTTCCGGCTGAGTGCGGGATACCGGGAAATTCAGTTTATGACTCCCGCGGAGTACCTTTTCAAGCAGGACAGCGCCACATTCCAGACGGTGATCCCCGAATTATCTTCCCGGGGAAGTAACGGCTACGCTGAAATGTGGCTGGATTCTTCCAACGATTGGATGTACCGGCATTTGATCCGTTCTCTGGACAGGATGATAGAATTGGCGGAACGGTTTCCCGATGATACGGGTCTTAAAGAACGGGCGCTAAACCAGGCCGCCCGGGAAATTCTGCTGGCGGCGGCTTCCGACTGGCCCAAGATCTTGTATACCGGAGATTCTGTTGAGTATGCCCGGCTCCAGATTGAGGAGGCCCTGCGGAATTTTACCACTATTTATGAGGCCTTGGGGAGCAATTATATCAGTACCGAATGGCTTACCAATCTGGAAAAACGGCATAATATTTTTCCCCATATCAATTACCGGGTTTTCCGCCGGAAACGCTGAAAGCATACCTTGTATAACCGGGATTTTTTGCCTGGACAGGCAAAAAATCCCCAGGCATGGCAGGCGGCTAAAAATCAATCCGCTGTAAATCGTCGATTCGCTGTTCCACCGCCTGGACCCGCCGGATGACTTCGAGCCCCTCCCGGGCAGGGTCAAATTTGGGGTTCAGCTTGAGGACTTCTTCAAAGTAATATTGGGCTTCCGCGTACTTTCCCTCCGCGTAGGCGTTAAGGCCCGCCAAGTACAACTCGTCCACCCGGCTGGATGTCTGCGCCCGCCCCTGATCCCCCAGATCAAAACGAACCCCCACGCTGACCCGGTTGAGCGGCTGCATTTGAGTCAACAGGTCCAGGGTATAATTAATATCCAGGGATATTTTTTCCAGATCGACGGCGCTGCCCACCGCAAGACGGACATTCCCCGCCTTAAACAAAAGCCCGGTTCGCATGGAGAGGAAGGAACTGATATGTACCGCCGTTCCCGCCGCCCAATAGGGTTTTTCCGAAAGCCTCGGTTCCTGAAGGTTGAGGGGACAGGAAAAATCAAAGGACAAGAACAGCGGCCGCAGAGGTTTATAGGAAAAGGCCGCCGAAATAACGGTAGGCAGGGGGTCGTTCATCGCCGGGGGGCCTAAATTCCGTATGACCAGGGCGGCGGAAGTGTTCCGCTCCCGGGAAATATAGGGTTTCAGGAAATCAAAACGGGTCAGGGCCCCAATATCCGCCATAGCCATAGCCGCGGACTGGGATTTTCCCGAACCGGACAGGATATGCCCCTCGGAATCCGAATAGTCCGGCACAAAACGGAATGCCCCTTTCAGGCTTAGTCCGACGGAAACCCCGGAAAAATAATAACCCGACAGAAAGTTATAGGAACCGTTGAGGATCCCTACCGCTTCCGAATAATACCCCTTGGAGACCCGGTCGCCAAACATATTGTATTCGGTAAAGGGAGTATAGAGCCATTTTGCCCCCGCGGCGTACCCAAAATCCTTAATCCGGGAGGCAAAAACCGCCCCTTCAATTTTGGTATCCGCTATCCAGTTATTGTGAAAAAAGGCCAGTTCAGACCGGGAGAGCATGGAAGAACCCGCGGGATTGTATTCCAGAAAGGAAATATCGTCAGAAATCGCCCCAAAAGCGGAGGCCATGCCTTCGGATCGCCCGCCCATAGGTACATTCAGTACGGGAAAGGCCGTAAGCCCGGCGTTATCATCGATCCCATAAATCCCGTCCAGGTAATCCGAGATGGAACCATAATGGTCAGGATTAGTATCCAACGCGCCGGCCAGTACGGCTGTGAGGAAAAATACAATGTAACAAACACTAAATTGTCGTTTCATCCACTTCTAATATATATCGGAATAAGAAAGAATTCTATAAAGAGAGCTGAGGTTGTTCCAAAACCCGGTTGGTGCAGACCAAAGGTCTGATGAAACAACCTCTTGGAAAAGCGGTCAAATGCCCGCTTTTCCATTATCTAAGGTTGCTGTTCCAAAAACTGAAGTTTTGGAACAGCCTCAGCTAATATCAAAATCCGGGACATCGGGATTCCAAAAAACCGCAATTTTTAGTATATTTTATGGTAGAGAGGATACCTATAGTGTTTTCTCCGGTTTTCCGATATGTATAACTAAGGAGATGATCTTAAAATCCGGTAGTCCGAAAGGACGATGATTTTGAAATCGCCGCCTTAAAAAACGCAGTTTTTAAGGAAGTCGCGGACCTCTGGTCCGGGTCTATAATGTCTACATTATGGACAGACTCTAGGTATACTTAACAATGAACCTTCGGGGCTGTGCGGCGCGGAGCCGTATAAAAAGGCGGATGTTTGGATTATTGGCGGTTTGCTGGTGTCTCGCGGCGGCCGCGCCTTCCTTATATGGAAGCGGAAACCAGGATGCCGATCTGTCCCGGGCGGATCAGCTCATCAGTGAAAAACAATACGACGAAGCCATTCGGATTTTAACCGTATATATCAGCGCGTATCCCGAAAATTTTGACCAGGCCCAGCGGCGGATCCGGCGGATTATAAAAATCCGGGGCGATTTTAACACGATAGCGGATGAGCTTCTGAATACGGTGATTTATGAACCGGATAATGTGGAAAAAATGCTCAGCCTTATCAGCCTGCTGGAAGCCCTGGATTCCCCCCAGAATCCCACTGTTCAGTCTTTTATTAGACGGACCCAGGATCTTGCCCAATTTTCCTTTAACCGGAACCGGCTGGCGCAGATTCTCGATGAGGGCCGGGCTCTGGTTGCTGCGGGAGAGTACCAGAACGCTCTTTTGACCTATGCCAGGGGCATGGATATTTACCAGGATGATTTTTTCTCCGCGGGATACGGAGAAATCGTAGAAAACCGGGTTAGGCAGGAGATTGGGAATATTAACGGCGGGATCGAATCTTTTTCCGCCATTACCAGAGCGATGAGCGTCCTGGCGGCGGAAATGGTGCAGGCGGCGGGGCAGATCAATC
Organism: Treponema sp.; assembly: GCA_031266635.1. Taxonomy (GTDB): domain Bacteria; phylum Spirochaetota; class Spirochaetia; order Treponematales; family Breznakiellaceae; genus JAISAN01. Next base: position 5,948 of record JAISAN010000216.1, read on the forward strand.
CGAATTCCGCCGCCGGGGTATCCCGGATAGGGGAAATTTATAACCGGCTTGTTCCCGCCATGAACCAGGTTATTGCGCTTCGGCGGATTTTTCAAACAAGCGCCGACTATTTTGACGAACAGCTTGCCCAATTCCAACTGGCGGATCAAAACATCGGCGACCGGTCTTTCCTGTCCTTTTCGTCCCGGCTCATCAGGAACAGCGGCGGCGGCGTCATTGAAGACGGTATGCTGGGGGCGGTGGAGACATACTGGAACCGTGTTGTTTCCCAGGTGGTAGACAGCCTGGCCGGGCTTGCCGGCCGCTCCTATGCCGCGGCTATGACCGATGCCGTAGGCCGGGACTATGGAAAGGCCCAGGGGGAATTTGAAAATGCCGGGGGGTATATCCAATATCCCCTTGCCCTTTTTGATGTCTGGCGGGATTTTAGGGGAACCGGCCCGGAGCAGATTCTTTTTGATCGGCCGGTTTTACGCGATAAAGCCGCGGATTTCCTCGTTTATCAGTCTATGAGCCGGGCCATTAATTACCTGGTTGAAGGAGTGGAGCTGGGCGGCGCCTTTGAAGACGCCCTGAAAATGGAATCAATTTTTGAGTCCTGGCGGCAGGGTCTGGCCGGCGCTGAAGACGCTATGGCCCAGGAAGCGCGTGTCCGGGAACTTGCGGGCGGGCTTTTGACGGCCACTGATGCGCTTCTTGCCGAAACCGCCGCGGAAAGGACGGTTTTTGAGAATTACCGTGCGGGTATTGAAGATACCGAAAACCAGAATTTGAATGTCCTCACCTATATTGATAATGCCGCCTCCCTGATCGGGGAATTACGGACCCGGATTTTTAATCAGGAACATGAATCCGCGGTCCGGTTTTATACTATGGCCGATGGGGAGCTGGAAAAACAACTGAACAGCCGGAATAACGAATACGAAGAGGGGAACCGGCTTATTCAGGGAATACCCCGGAATGATGCCAGTGAAGGGGTCAACATCGAGTATTATCCCGCGGAAGGACTGGCGGAATTAACCCGGATGGAACAGGCAATTGCCGCCGATATTCAGACGGGAACCGCCCTGTTGGGCCAGTACCGGGCGGAAGGGCAGGAGCTGTTCAGCGCCGGGGATATTAGAATTCTGTACGGGTCGACCCAGAGCCTGTTTGACGAACTGGTAAGTCTCCGGGCCCGGGGCCAAAGTCTTGCCGCCACTGCCCGGACCCGGGTGGCCCAGGCGGAAACCTTCCGGCTTGACTATGAACGGCTCTTCCTGGAGGCCCAGAACGCGGTGGCCCGGAGTAATTTTGATGTTGCCCGGGACCGGCTTCTGCGGGCAACGGAACGCTTTAACTCGTCCCTGGCGATTCAGGAATCCGCTTCCCTGCGGGCCGCCTGGGATACCCAGGTGGTGAGCCTGGGCGCTGAAATCAACCGGCTGGAGAATGAAATCGTCATCAGGGATGTCCGGAACCTGGTCAATAATGCCCGGACCGCGTATTTCAACGGAACTTTTGATCAGGCCGAGGAACTGCTGGTCCGGGCCCAGAACCGCTGGCATGTTACCAATGTGGGGGAAGATTCGGAAGTCCTGTATTGGCTGACCGTTGTCCGGGGGGCCCTGTCCCTCCGTTCCGGCCGGGTAATTTTCCCGACCGCGCCGCTTTACGCGGAGATGAGCCAGCTTTTGAGCGACGCCAAAAAAAATTACGATGAAGGGGTCCGGCTTATTAATGCCAACCGCCGGCCCGAAGGGATCGCCAAATTTACCGGGGCCCGGCAGAAAATCCAGGAAGTAAAACTCATGTTCCCGGTGAATCAGGAGGCGGGGATTCTGGAATTGCGGATCGATCAAATGACCGATCGGCGGGCTTTTGAAGAGTCTTTTGAACGGCGTTTCAATGCCGCGGTGGCGGGAACAAAACCGAATGTCCGATCCCTTGAATCCTTCGCGGATCTGCAAAACCTCGCGGAAATAAACCCCCGGTATCCCGGTATGGCCGCCGCGCTGGTTCAGGCGGAAATTGATATCGGAATCCGCCCGCCGCCCGCGGACCCCCGGGCGCTGGCCCGGTCCAGCGAATTAACCGCCGCTGCCCGGCGGATTCTGGACGCCAATATAAGTTCCCAGTTCGAGGCCGCCCTCCGGCAGGTGGAAGAGGCCCTGAGACTGAATCCCAATAATACCCAGGCGATGATCACGAAGGATCAAATTCAGACCCGCATGGGCGTTACCAGTACTAATGTATTGGACAGCCGTTCCGAAGCGGAATTTCAGCGGGCGGTTATGGAACTGCAGCGGGGAAATTATCTGGTAGCCCTGTCGATAGTACAGCAGTTATTGCAGAATCCCCGGAATAGTTCTTCCTCCCGGCTCCTGGACTTACAGCGAAGGATACAATCCTTATTATGATGAACCGTATACTCCGCCTGCCGGGACTTTGGATCGCCGCCCTGTTTGTCCTGGCGGCCGCGGGTCTTCCGGCCCTGTCCGATTTTTATTGGGAAGCCCCGGAAAACTTTTCCTCCGTTCCCGGCACTTTCCCCGTATCCGCCTTTTCCGGCGATCTTTCCGTGGTCGCCTGGCAGGAAACGGTGCTTAACCGGGATCCCCAGGTTGCGGGGGACGGGCTTATCAGCATAGCCCTGGCGGTTAAAACCAGCGGAAACCCCTGGCGGGTCCGCCGTTCCGTGGGCGGCCCCTACGCTTACTCGGGGACTGAGCCTTCCATCCTCAGTATAGCGCTGGACAAAAGGGGCCGTATTCTGATTGCCGCCGCGGCTTCCACGACCCAAACCGAGATACTTATTTCTGAAAACCAGGGGGAGACCTTCTCCCGGCGCCGGGTTGACGCGGGTTCGGAAAGTTCCGTGGCCCCCCGGATTTTTGTCCGTTCCGACGGCGGTTATATTCTTTTTGTTGCCCGGGGTTATGAGGAGTCCCTTTCAATTTATTACGCCCGGTCGGATAACGGCGTTTCCTGGTCTCCCTTTGAATTGTTCGTCCGGGATACGGCGCTACAGTTAAATTTTCTCCCCACCCATGAGAGCCTGGGTTCCACCGATTATGTGATCTTCCAGTCCCTGGTGGGCAGCGCCGGCGCCATTCCCGCGTTTCAGCTTTTTTTGATGACCAGTGTTGACGGGGGCCTGAACTGGTCCCGGCCCCGGCGGATCACCAGTTTCCGGGACCCGGTAATGAACAGCGACGCCGATCCGGATCGTTTTGATAATCAGCGTCCCCATTTATCGGTATTCAAAGACCATCTTTTTGTGGTCTGGGAGCGGCGCTTTGGAACCGGCTCTCCCCAGGTTTACGGCGCCACTCTTAGTCCGGCGGGGGATCTTTTTGGGCAGGTGGAACGGATCAACAGTGACGACGCCTATTGTAATAACCCGGTGGCTTTTTGGTACGAGGAAACTCCCACGGTCGTATGGTTTGATAATCGCCGGGGTTCCAACCGGGTTTTTATAGCCCAATCGCCGGGGGTCGGGTGGCAAAATTATGATCTTTCCGGTTCCAGCGGAGACGCGTCTTTTGCCCGGCCGGTGGTGGATGAAGACGGTCTTTTTGTCTTTTGGCAGATTAGCGCCCGGGGAACCGGGTATATCTTTTCCCTGGCTCCCGATACCTCGGTAAGCCCTCCCCGTCTGAGCCCCCTGAATTTTACCCCGTCCCGGCGTTCCCGGGCTGAACGGGTCCGGGTTTCCTGGACAGTACCCCCGGACACTTCGGGGATCATGGGATTTTCCTGGTGTTGGGGCCAGTCTGAAACGGAAGAGCCTCCCCGGCGGATTCTTGCCTATAACACGGGTGATCTTACCAATCAAACTATGGAAGCAATTGCCCGGGAAGACGGTTCCTGGTATTTTGCCGTCATTGCCCAGGACTTTGCGGGGAACTGGTCTTCCCCTGTCCGGCTGGAATTTATCCGTGATACTACTCCGCCGCCGGCGGCAAATATCATCCCTCCTGAACTGGATTCAGCGGGTTATCTTGTTTCAAATACTTTTAGCCTGGAATGGGAACCCCCTTCCGTTCCGGATCTTGCCGGATACAGTTGGAATTTGCAGTACCTTGGGTCTCTCGCGCCTGTTGCCGGTCTGGACCCCGATGCTTTTGCCACCTTTGCCGCGGAAATAAGTCCCCCGGCGCTTCCGGTGTCCCGGATCATGGGGAGCGGTAATTCCACGGCTTATACCAATCAGGATAACGGGCTCTGGCAGTTTACGGTTTCCGCCATTGACGAGGTGGGTAATATCGGCCCTCCCTCCAGTATTGTTTTCAGAACCGACAAGTATATTCCCCATACCTATATAACGTATGTAGACTCGTCCCAGGATGAACAGGGCCTGCTTTCGATTAGAATTCTGGGCCGGGGTTTTTCCAACGGTGGAAATGTATACCGGATTTTTCTTGACCAGGACGGTACTCCGCCGTATGACCGGGAATTGTTTTTAGACCGGGAAGATTACCTGGTCTTTTCGGATCGGGAAATACGGGGGCTGCAACTGAATGACATGGAAGAGGGAATATACCGCCTGGGGCTGGTACATCCCCTCCGCGGCCTGTATATCACCGAACCGCTGGTATCGGTGGATAACCTGGGGACGGTAAAATTCGGGGACTATTCCCGGGCCTGGGAGCCCTCCTGGCATGTCCGGGACGAAGGGCTGGTCTTGAATGTGAACCTGCTTATCGTTATCACCGTTGTGATTTTTTGTATCATCGGATTTATCGCCTCAATCCGGGGTATTGGAAGCGTTATTGCCGAGAGTACGGCGGTACGGATAGAGGCGGCTGCCCTCATTACAGGAGACTTTATGCCATCGGAAAAGAAAAAACGGCTGATCAGAATAAAACGGCGGGGAGGCGGCCTGCGCCTGAAGCTCGCTTCCTTTACGATAATACTGGTACTGGTGGTGGTGGTTATGGTTTCAGCCCCGCTGTATTTTATGATGACCAGAACCCAGCAGGAAACCCTGCTCCAGGGCCTCTGGGATCGTTCCTCCGTACTGCTGGAAGGGCTGGCCTCAAGCGCCCGGGCCTATCTTCCTTCCGGGGACATCCTGGAATTGGGCTTCCTCCCCGCCCAAAGCTCCGCCATTCCCGAGGCGCGGTATGTTACTATCACCGGTTACGGCACGGGGACAACCATTTACAACAACCATGTCTGGGCCACCAACGATCCGGACATACTCGAAAAAATTGATACCGCCGAATTCCAGCCCGGCGTTTCCCGGCTTACGGACCTGCTGAGTCCCCGGCTTGATTCGATAGGCCGGGAGTTGAATGACCGGGCCCGGGACGAGGTGCGGAATATTTCGCGGAGCATCGCCGAACTTACCCAGGAAGGGCTTTCGCTGGTCCTTCGGACCGATGCGGCAAGCCGTCAGCGTTTCGACGACATTCAGGTTGCCACCCGGTCTCTGGAAGCCCGGCTTACCGAAAGCCTCGCCGAAATCGCCCGGGAAATTGGTTCTGAACCGGTCTTTCCCCGGGGCAACCTGACCCGGGACAGCAGTCATACATACATACTGTTTAAGCCCGTCATGTTCCGTCAGGGCATGGACGATACTTATTTCCGGGGCCTTATTCGGCTTGATGTATCTATTGATTCGATCCGGGCGGAGATTGTCCAGGGGCAGCTCGATCTGCTCCAGGTTATCCTGATCGTCGCCCTGGCGGCGCTTGCCATCGGAACCATCGGCGCCCTGGTCCTTTCAACCTTGATCATCCGGCCCATCCGAAAACTCGTAAGCCATGTGGAACGGATTCGGGACACCGAGGATAAAGCCAAACTTGAGGGTACGGAAATTTATATCCAGTCCCGGGACGAAATAGCCGTTTTGGGCAATACGATCAATGACATGACCCACGGCCTTGTGAAGGCGGCCCTGGCATCCCAGGATCTTTCCATCGGGAAGGAAATTCAGAAAAAGTTTATCCCCCTGGAACTTGACCGGGAGGGGAACAAGCTGAGTTCCGGTTCCAAAGATACCAAAAACGTTAATTTTTTCGGCTACTATGAAGGGGCCAAAGGGGTTTCGGGAGACTATTTTGATTACCAGGACCTCGACGGCCGTTATTATGCGATTATCAAATGCGACGTGGCGGGAAAGGGAATTCCTGCGGCCCTGATTATGATCCAGGTGGCTACCATGTTCCTTAACTACTTCAAACAGTGGAAGCCCACCGCCAAGGGTATGCATATTGAGGAAGTGGTATACCAGATCAACGAATTTATCGAAACCCTGGGTTTCAAAGGCCGGTTCGCCGCTTTTACGCTCTGCCTCTTCGATTCCCAGACCGGTCTTATCCGGTTCTGCAATGCCGGGGACAATATTATCCACCTCTTTGACGCTTCGGAAGGCCGGGTCAAAACCATGACCCTGCCGGAAACCCCCGCCACCGGGGTTTTGCCCAATTTCCTGGTGGAGTCAAAGGGAGGCTATGCGGTACAGACCATGACTATCGATCCCGGCGACATTCTCCTGCTCTACACCGACGGTATTGAGGAGGCAAAACGGAAATTCCGGGATTCAGAGTTTAAGGAAATTGTCTGTACCGAAGGCGGCGCTCCCAGTGATACTCCCCACGGAAACCATGTGGTGGGTCAGGGAGATGAGGAAATGGGCCCTGACCGGGTGGAAGCCATCATCAACGCGGTGATGAACAAGGATGTGTATACCCTGTACAAATACCACAACCCCGAAGGGGAAACGGAACTAAAATTTGATTTTTCCGACTGTGACGGTAAGGTAGAAGATCTTATCATGGCCCTGGTATCGGTGGAAAAAATGTTCCGTTGTTACAAAAATCCCGCGGACAATGAAGATGCCCGGGTTTTGGTAGATAAAAAAGTGGATGAATTTCTCGAAAAACACTTTCTCCAGTACCGGAATTACTGCTCCTACACCCGGGAACATCCGGCAAATGATGCGTATATATATTATACTCATGTCAGTGAAGATGATCAGTATGATGATCTCACCATTTTGGGAATAAAAAGGAAGTAACTATGGCATTTAGCGAAAGAATGAAGGACTTGCTCGATCAAGGCGCCCAGGTTTCAAAGGAATTTTTGAGTAAGGCAGGGGAAAAGGCCCAGGATTGGGGTGAAAAAGGATACGCCGCTTCGAAAAAACTGGTGAGTAAAGCGGGAGAAAAGGCCCAAAACCTGGGGGAACAGGGGGTTCTTCTCCTGGAAATCAAACAACTTGAGGGGCAGGCCCAAAAACTGGTGGGCCGTCTGGGAACCGAGGCCTATCACGCCTTTGTGGAAAAAGGGACCAAAAGTATTACCGTAGACACTCCGGCGGTAAAAACAATCCTCGCCGAACTGGCCAGCGTCCGGGAAGTTCTGGAAAAAAAAGAAGCGGAGCTTAAAAATAAAAAGATAAAAAAAGACTAAAGGGGCTTGTCATTCTTTTTTCTTTGTGATATATTATAGCCAGCCTCCAAGAGAGGTTTGCTCTTTGTTATAATAATCAGTGGAGATTAACAACCTTAATAGCCTGTTTTTGCCGGGGAGCCCTGTGGCGGCCTGTTGCGCAGGGAAGGGATATTTTATTTATTTTGGATAAAATATCTCAGGGTGAAGTTTCGTCTCCGTATTGAGTCCCTAAAAACAGCGAGCTCCGGAGGCGGTTTATTGACCGGCCGGGGGAAAATTTTCTGTTTAAAGAGGCAAGGGGCTTGACAAAGACCGGTAAGACGGAGTAATTTCTACAAACTTGCCCTTGGGGACCTGAGGTTCCGAAGGGAGGCGGGCTGGGAAACGGTCTGCCGAGGCGGCGCCCCGGGAGGGGAGACCGCTGGTGATATTTGGCAATATAGGGAAGGGGGGAGACGACTCCGCGGGGGTTCCGAAAGGGCCATCGCGGGGGAGTTGTAAAGGAAGCAAAAGCTATGCGAATAGAAGAGGGGAAGGAGCCGGTACTTTGAAAGGAGCGCCGGCACTTGACGTGATAATCTACCGGTCTACGGACCGATAGAAAGAAAAATCATGGAGAGTTTGATCCTGGCTCAGAACGAACGCTGGCGGCGCGTCTTAAGCATGCAAGTCGAGCGGCAGGGT
>JAISAN010000229.1 GCA_031266635.1 Treponema sp.
CCCCGGAACTGAAGCGTTCTACAGTTCTGTACCATATATATACGGAGGATTGTATGTATGTTATGGCATATACGCCCTATGGGGCCGGGGGAATCATTATCCGGGTGGAGGCGGATATACGGCGGGGGATTCCGGGGATCGATATTACGGGCCTGGCGGACGGGGCGGTCCGGGAGGCGCGGGAACGGGTCCGGGCGGCTTTCAGGAATTCGGGTTTTACCTTTCCGGCGGACCGGATTTTGATCAACCTGGCCCCCGCGGGGCTGCGAAAAGAGGGCGCCTCCCTGGATTTGCCCATCGCCCTTTCGGTGATGTCCGCCGCGGGGCTGGCTCCCTCGCCGGATAATGTGCTGGTTATGGGCGAGCTGGAACTTTCCGGCCGGATCAGGCCGGTCCGGGGAGTGCTGGCCGCGGTGGCCGCCGGGCTTTCATCGGGAATCCGGGACTTCATTGTGCCCGCGGAAAACATCCGGGAGGCGGCGCTTCTTGCCGGGACCCGCTGCGCCGCGGTTTCTACCCTGGGAGAAGCGGCCCACGTCCTGGTAGTCCGGGAAAAAACCGGCGCCCTGCCCCTGACGGAACTGCCGCCGGAGGAAGCGGGCCCCCCGGCTTTTACCGGGGATTTTGCCGATGTCCGGGGGCAGGGCCGGTACAAGCGGGTTTTGGAAATAGCCGCCGCCGGGGGGCATAATATTCTGGTTTTTGGGCCGCCGGGGGCGGGAAAAACCATGCTGGCCCGGCGGATTCCTTCGATTATGGCCCCCCTGAACCCCGCCGAAGCGGTGGAAGTAAGCCGGCTTTACAGTCTGGCCGGACGGATTGGCCGGGAACGGGAAGCGGGCGGGAATCTTTCCGCCGCCCTGATAGACCATCCGCCTTTCCGGTCTCCCCATCATTCAGCCAGCGCCGAGGGTATCCTGGGGGGCGGCAAGACCGTGCGGCCCGGAGAGATCAGCCTGGCCCATTATGGGGTACTGTTTCTTGATGAGGCCCCGGAATTCAGGGCCAACATACTCCAGGCCCTGCGGGAACCACTGGAAGACCGGGTTATCACCATTTCCCGGGCCGAGGGGCCGGTGCAGCTTCCCGCGGATTTCCAGCTCCTCCTGGCGGCCAATTCCTGCCCCTGCGGCAGGCTTGGCATCAGAGACCGGAATTATAATGCCCCGGAAGATATTCCCGGCTCCCCGGAGGGCCCGGAATTTTCCGGTATATCAGGGGGCGCCTGTTTTTGCAGTTCCGATGAAATTTACCGGTACTGGCGGAAATTTGGCGGCGCCCTGCTGGACCGGGTAGAACTCCGGGCCGCCCTGCTTCCGCCGGAGATAGGTACCATGACCCAGGGCGGGGAGGAGGAAAGCGCGGTCATCAGGGGCCGGGTGGAGCGGGCGGTGGAGGTCCAGCGGGCGCGTTTTTCGGGAACCGGTATCCGCCGGAATGCCCGGCTCCCCGCGGGGATGATCGAAAGCGCCTGTCCTCTCACAGACCGGGGGACCGCCGCCTTCCGGCAGGCCATGTCAAAACTGGGGCTTTCCGGCCGGGCCTTTCACGGGGTCCTCCGCGTTGCCCGGACTATCGCCGATCTGGAAGGCCGGGATACCATTGACACGGTCCATATTCTTGAGGCGATCCAACACCGCCGCCAGGGGGATGATCCCTATGACATTTTAAGCGCCGGTATATAAGGGCCCGATAGCTTCCAGCACTTCTTCGCCGATTTTCCGGTTTACCGCGCTGAAACCGATCTTCCGTCCGGGCCGGAGCGCGGGGCCGTGGAAATCGCTGCCTTCGGTAACATAAAGCCCCAGGGAACGGGCCAGATCTTCCAGGCGGCGGCAGGCCCGGGGTTTCGCGCTGGGATGCCAGGCTTCAAGCCCCGCCAGTCCCTGATCCCGGAGTTCCCGGATCAGCTCCGGGAGGCGGCCCCAGGCGACAAAAAGGGACATGGGATGGGCGAGTACGGGGATACCCCCGGATTCCCGGATGACTACCACGGCCCGGTCGAAATTCAGGCCCTTTTTGGGAACATAGAGGGGTTTTCCCGGACTCAAGTACCGCGCAAAAGCCTGTTCCCTGGTTCCGGCGATTTTCCGGTTTACCAGGAGGCCCGCAAAGTGGGGGCGGCCTATGGAATATCCGCCGGCCAGGGCCTTTAGTTCCTCATAATCGGCGGCCATGCCCAATTCGGCCATCCGGCCCAGGATTTCCCGGTTCCGGGCCTCCCGAAGCCGGGATAATTCGCCTATGGCCTCCAGAAACGCGGGACTGGGCCGGCTGATTCCCAGGCCCAGGAGGTGAAATTCCCCTCCGGGGCCGGCGCCGGAGATCCCCGGCGGCGGGGCCCAGCTTATTTCTATCTCAATTCCCGGAATAAAACGAATTCCCTGAACCTGGGCTTCCTTTCCCGCAGGTTCAAGACCCGCAATAGTATCATGATCCGTCAGCGCGATGGCGGAGATGCCCGCCGCGGCCGCCTGGCGGATAAGCTGCTCCGGGCTTAATTCACCGTCCGAAGCAGTCGAATGGGTGTGCAAATCAATCATTGGTAGTTCATTATTTTATCATATTGTATTAAAATGGAAGGGGTTTTCATAAAGTTTCGGAGAAAAACCGCCGAAGAGGGTTCAAAAAACCGGCTTTTTTGCCGATAATTGAGGCAGAGAACCTTCGGGAATTCCGGTTTTTGGGGTTCTCATAGAGCTCAAGGAGCGTTGACTGATACGAGTTACGGTCATAAAATAAGAACAACAACGAAAAGGACGGTCCGCAGGTGTTTAATTATACGTTAAAAAATGGTGTTATCGTAACATCAGGTAAAAAAACACATACCGGTGATTTGGGAGTTTCAGGAGAAAAAATTATCTCCGGGGGCGGTTCCGTACAGATCAATTTGCAGGGAAATTCCTGTGTGTATCCTTCCCTGATCAATACTCATGATCATCTCCAGGGGAATTATCTGCCCCCCGTGGGGCCCAAGCCCGGTTCTTTTTACCTGACCTGGCTTCCCTGGGATAACGATCTCAAGGCCTCAAAGACTTTTACCGAGCGGTCAAACCTGTCCCGGGAGGATTTGTACAATCTCAGCGGCTATAAATGCCTGTTTTCCGGGGTTACCACGGTGAACGACCATTTTCCCCAGAAACTCAACGGGCAAATTCTCCCCACCCTGCCGATCCGGGCGATCCTGGAATACGGCCTGGCCCATGAATCCTCATCCTACGATCTCAAATGGGGGGATGGCATTGAGATCGAACACGAGCGGGCCATAAAAAACAAGTGGCCCTTTATTACCCACCTGGCGGAAGGTTTTGACGAAGAGTCCATGCACGGGGTGGAAAATCTCGCAAAAATGGGGATTCTGGACAATCATTGCCTCTTGATCCACTGTATCGGTTTCAGTGATGAGGATATTAAAAGAGTCGCCCAGGCGGGGGCCAGCGTCTCTTGGTGCGGGTTCTCCAACAAATTCATGTTTAACGTAACCTGCAAGATCCGGAAAATCCTCAAGGCCGGGGTGAACGTAACCATCGGCACCGACTCATCCGCCACCGGGTCCTACAATTTGCTGGCGGAGATAAAATACGACCGGGAGCTTTACCAGAAAATGTACGGCGAAGATTTACCCGCCAAAACCATTTTTGAAATGATCACGATAAACGCGGCAAAAGCTTTCTGGATGCAGGACCGGATCGGTTCTCTGGATGAGGGCAAACTGGCGGATCTGCTGATCCTCAAGGGCCGGGTGGATGATCCTTACGAAAACCTGGTGGCCGCCAATATGGAAGATATTGAACTCCTGGTCCTGGCGGGAAAACCCATCTATGGAGAACTGCGGTTTCTGGATATTTTCGGCGGTAAACTTCCCGAGGGCTATACCCGGATACAGGTGGGAAACCGGCCCATGTTTGTAAAAGGCGATCCGGCGGGCCTCTACCAGGAAGCCCGGCGAAAGATCGGATTCAAAAAGACGCTGGATTATCTGCCCTTTGAGCCGGAGTCCGGAAAAAAGTCATCCCTCACAGAGACGTAGGAAGGAACTGAATGCCAAAACCCCTGCAATACCGGTCCGGTTCTCTTATCTACTTTCAGGGCGATCCGGCGGATAAGGTTTTTATCCTCCAGGCCGGTAAGGTAAATTTGGTCTATCAGGACATTGAAACCGGGCAGGATGTACATGACCTGGTTCAGCCGGGGGAATTTTTCGGGGTTAAATCCGCCCTGGGCCGTTATCCCCGGGAAGAAAATGCCGTGGCCCTTCAGGATACCGCCATTATGGCCTTTACGGTTCCCGAATTTGAGGCCTTCGCCATGGCGAATACCCGGATCATTATGAAGATGCTCAAGGTGTTTTCCAACCAGATGCGGCGGCTCCATAAACAGGTTTCCAGCCTCATGGAAACGGAAGAACTAAACACCGATGTGGGCCTTTATAATGTGGGGGAATATTACCTAAAAAACAAACGGTTCACCCAGGCCAAATATGTGTTTGGCCGCTACCTGACCTATTATCCCTCGGGGAAAAATGCCGCCCAGGCCGCCAAAAATCTGGAACTGGCGGAAACTTCCCTGGCCCGCTACGGGGACGGCAAAGGTCCGGGGATAAATATTGCCGCCGCCGAAACAGCCCCGGCCGCCGCCACGGCGCCCCGTCCGGCGGTTCAGAAAGATGGTTTTTTTGATCGCGGCCCCCCGGAGTCTACCGATACCGCCAAGGCCTATTACGACGCGATAAGCCTTATCTCCCAGGAAAAATACCAGCAGGCCTACCTGGATTTCAAGAAAATTGTGGATGCCGGTGAGGACCCCGAATACGTGGCGAAAAGCTCCTACGAAATGGGCCGCTGTTTGTATCTCCTCAATAAATATCCCGAATGTATCAAATATTATACGATGATGCTGACCAGATATCCGAAACATCCGGATCTGCGGGACACTATCTTTTTTGTCGGCCAGTCCTATGAAAAGATCGGCCGAAAAGATCAGGCGGCGGCGTTCTACAAAAAAATTCTGTCCATGTCTTCCGATGAAGATGATGGAACCACGATAAAAGCAAAACGGGCCCTCAAGGCGCTGGAGGTTTAAGGTGGCGATGGATCTGGCGGCCTTTGGCCGTTTTGCCCGGACCTTTCAACCGGGAGAGATGATTTTTTCGGAATTTGAACCGGGAGACACCTTTTATTTGATCCAGTCCGGCCGGGTGGAGCTGGTAAAAATTATCGGGGATATTGAAAAAACCCTGGACATCCTCCAGCCTTCGGAAATGTTCGGTGAAATGGCGATACTGGAAAATTCCCCCCGGTCCGCCACCGCCATTGCCCTGGATCTGGTGAAGGTACTAGAATTCAATGCCCAGAATTTTGAAATCCTTATGCTGGGGAACCCCCAGATTGCCCTAAAGCTTCTGCGGATGTTCACCAAGCGGATTTACGATTCCAAGCGGCGGTTTATGATTCTTACCCTGGACGATCCCCAGGCGAAAATTGCCGATGTGTTTCTCATGCTGGACGAAATCCAGGCCAGCATCGACCGGTCTACGGAACGGAGGGAATTCAAAACCACGGTGGATGATATTGCCCACTGGGCGGGAATGAGCATCACTGAAACGCGGGAAAGCCTGGGCCATTTTGTTACCCAGCGTCGTATGGAAATGTACCCCGACCGGATCGTGGTAAAAAACATCAACGACTTTTCCCGGTTCGTTAATTCCCGGCGCAAGCGGGAATAGTACGGGGTAAAGTAATAAATAAGATGTAAAAGGCACTCTTGATCTTATGACCGGAGAGATAACCAATATGCGGGAAAGTTAATCAATGTAGGTCCGCAACACTAATAACAGGATGACAATTCTATCATCAGAGGTAAGCGCATAAGTCAGGGTAAGATATAAATATTGGTCCCTAAGCAGCCCGCTAAAGAACGTTGTTTTGATGGCCCGTTTCCTGACATGGATATGTTTTCCCTGAAATAATATAAGTTCTTCACTGGAAGCATAGGGATCTTCAAGAATGAAACCCTCAATATCATCAAAATACTGCTGAAAACGAGGATAGTGTTTAATCACATCTTCCCTTTGCTGTTTATACAAAGTCGAATAGACAAGCTTCATCACTTTTCAAAAAGTCCTTTACCGCTGTCTTTTCCTTTCTGGTAAACGGCGCGGTATCATACCCTGATACCTTCATGGCACAGACCATGTTAAGGGGAATCTCATCACCCATAGGGGTCTGATGGTAGACATCATCATGGGTCATATCAGAGAGCCGGAGTGCGCCATACTTATAAGCCGTAGCCGCGGAATAATTGAGAATATCAATCTGGCTCCTGGTAAAAAGAGAGTAATCGGGTTCGGCAGCGGCATAGTAGGCATTTTGGGTAACGTGCCCTATCGGTTCTTCAATGATCTCTACCAGATGCAAGGGGAAGTCCATTTTTATAAGTACATTGAACGCTTCGTCATCAGGAACAGGACCAAATTTGTGCTTAATATACCGGACACCGGTAATACTTTCACCGTGGAGCGCATTATGCGCCGCATCGGCTATAATAAGCGCCTTCCTGAGCTGGATGCTCCCCATGCCGGGACGAGCCTTAAGAATAGCCAATACAGCATTTTTAAACATTATTTCATCCATGTCTGGCCTCCTCATAATGTTTTAACCGCCTGGATCTCGTAGCACCCATGTATCCACTATAACCCCGGAATAAATATTTTGCAATATTCCGCATTGTCTCATAAAAATTCTTACCCCAATAAACCCGACCGATGGAGGGATCGAAGGGCTGTATGGGACTTACGATGAAAGAAAAACAGGCGTTGACCAGGGAATATGTTCCCTATTCATCGGCGCTTATGGTTTCGCTTATCCATGCGTGAAAACCATACCTTCCCGTCGCGCTTCCGTAACCGCGGACCTTGGCGATGTAACGTTCACCTGAACGCACCCGGTGGCGGATACGGGCATTGCTGCCGGAGCCGCTGTCGTCATCGGAGGCAAGTTCCCGCTGGGAAGCGGCATCGTACAAGTTCATGATGGTGTCCATGTCGTCCCCGGTGGTTTCCATTACCAGCCTGCCGTCCCTGTCCGGCGTCAGCAAAAAGAAATCCGCATCGTTTTCGGTGTGAATCGTGCGGTTTATCACGGGGCCGCCGCTGCCTTCGGCTATGTTCACAGCCAGGGGATTTTCAAAGTTATCCGTTTCGTAACTATCCCGGGGAACTGAAGAGCCGCTCCGGGAAGACGAAGACGAGCCGCCCCCGGAAAGCATTTCAGCAAGATAATCGCCCGGTTCAAAATCCGAATGAAGACTTGCCATAATTGCATGATCGCTGGAACGGATAAGCCGGGTATACACCCGTATGACGTTGGCGGTTTCGACAATTTCGCCTGAAAGCGTCCAGTCCGCGGCCCCTCCGGTAAGCAGAACAAAGGACCGGCCCGGAATATTGGTCAATTCCTCCGTAAGCTGGGCGGCCCAATAGGAACTGAAGGCCGGCGCCGAATCGTAGTAAGTCCATAAATTGACGGCGAGCTTCTGATTCTCCCCGGCGGGAAGTTTCTTGCTGATGTCGGCGGCAAGGCTTTTTACCGCCTCGTCCAACTGAACCACCGGATTTGCGGTATTCTGTCCATACGAAAGGGACAG
>JAISAN010000121.1 GCA_031266635.1 Treponema sp.
CGGTGCCCTGAATTTTCGGGTCGCCCATGATGATTGCCGGATTAGTTTCGTTGTTACCGGGGCTGCCGCTGATGATATTAATCACCGGCGGGGCGTTGTCCCGCACAAAATTCCAGACCCTGGTAGTGGTCCGCGGGCTTGCCTCCTCCTGGACGGTGAAGGTAACTTTATGGGAACCGTCCTGGGTGGAACCCTCGCCGCCCACCGCCGCGTTAAGATCGGAAACCGTCAGCGTATAGGTCCAGAGAATGGTTACTTCCCCCGAGTCCGGGTCATAGATGTTCGCCAAATTCACCGGCCCCAGTTCCTCCCAGCCGGTCCCGTTATGGAAGTAGTAGGTGTTGTCATCGGTGTTGCGGTACGCGTCCCACTGGCCGGGAGTGTCCGGGGCCATAAGGCTCTCACCGCGCCAGTTCAGGACTTGCGTTGTAACATGGGCGTTATTCGGCAGGGTGTCGCCGTCAACGCCCGCGATAAGCGGATCCCCCGATTTAAGGCTGGAATCTCCGGCCAGCCCCTTTACGGTGAGCGCCGTTGTCCCCGGCGCTTCACCGATGGTCCTGTAGGCGTACACCGTCTCATCCGTATCTTTGTCCCCGTAGGGGCTCACGATGACCAGCCGGGGATATTCCTTATCCAGAATAAAGCCGATGTTGACCGCCGCGCCGGGGCCGTTGGAAGGAAGGGAATTCCCGTCGGGCTCGTTGACATAGCCGTTGCCGCTTGAATCCTTTACCCGGATGTTCAAGGTGTGGAAACCGTCGAGGAGGGCGCTTAGATCTACGGCCCAGTTGGCGGTTTTACCGTTTGTCGAAGTTGGCTCCAGAACCCAGTTCCAGTTCTCCTCATCATCAAACCCGCCGTCAAGGCAGTACCAGAAGTTAGGGTCTACCGTTGAATAGCCGTCCACAAAGGAACCGAATATTTTCGCGTCCGTCTCCCGGATAACCGCGCCGCCTTTGATTTCGTTATATTTCTCTTCGGCGCTTATGGTAGTCCATGAGTTGCCATCGCGGATGTCCTCCAGTTCCTCATCGAGCAAACTGATTCCGTTGATGGTGATAAAGTTTATCGCCGGGCCCTCGCTGTCCTTGAAGAAGGTTACCTGCTTGACCGCGGAACGGCCCGCCTTGTCCCGTACCTCAAGCCTGAAGGTATGGGCCCCCTCGGCAAGGTTATCCCACAACGGGGTTTCATTAATGTCTGTGGTATCAAAACGCCAGCGGATGTCCGGGGCGCTGCCCCAAACCGCGGTTAACTTGCCGGCGGGCTCCGTATCGAGAATGGTAACGGGAAAATCCACCGTGGTTTCGTTCACGGTAAAAGACAGGGTGGCCGGGTTCAGTTCATTTATGTCGCCGTAGAAAACCGGCGGGGAGCTAAAGCTCTCTTCCTGACAGGGCGCTCCAAAGGGGTTGTTGTCGTTCCGTTCCGGGTCATTTTCCGTAAACGGTGTGCCGGTTATACCGGTAGTAGTGGGTACAATCCTGGGCGCGTTCAGGTCCATCCTGAACACCGCCGACTGAACCGTATTCGTCTTAACGCCGTCGCCTGAAGCGCTGGTATATATTTTTGTATCCAGCTTGTCTTTGGCCCGGATTTCGATCTTTTTGTCAGCGGATTCATCGCCAAGAATATCTTCGATACTGTTGAGACCAGAGGCCGGGGCGCTATTGTACTCGATGCCGGTAAGGTCTTTATAGATCTTCCGCAAATCCAGGGAGGAAATCTCAATGGAACGGCCGTCCTGGGACAAACCGTCAGCGCCGGTAAAGGCGGGGAATAAAAACCAGCCGCTCCAATCGTCGTCATCGTCATCGGCGTTGTCTTTGTAGTCTCTCGAGAACCGGTATTCCACCGCTCCCGGGTCCAGGCCGTCGTCATCGGTCAGCGTTATCCTGAAAGGATCGTTCTCGTCAACAAAGCTCGTGCCGTCATTGTTGATCGTTGTAAAATTGACCGTGGGATTATCGGTTTCCTGATTTACGTTCAGCAGAATTTTGTCGTAGTTGATATTTCCCGCGTTATCCTGGGAGACGATGTAGAACCAGACCCGGTAGTCTCCGCCTCCCTCCCATTCGTGGGTTTTGAGGTTCAGCTCATACGCGCCGTCCGCGCCGGACACGTTGATACCGGGATACGAAGGCCCGTCATATTGGCCGCTGGTGTTGGGCGGCGTGGATACCGCTTTTGTCGCGTCAAAGAGTACCGCGTCCGCCCTTTGGTAGAGGTAGTCCCCAAAGGTTTTTCCGGGGTTTCCGAACAGCCAGGTCGTATAGTCCGTCTCGGCTATATCGTTATCCTTGCTGAGGAGGTACTTGAATTTCATGTTCCCGTTTTCGTCCAGGGCGTTGCCCCGGTTGTCGGTGGAACTTACCTGAATTTTCACCGTGCTGTTTACCGTCCAGCGGCGGTAGGAATCGGCCAATGTGGCGGGTGGATGAGGGGTGGTGTTCGGACTATCCACCGCCGCCGCGGGATTATCCTGGCTGAAATAGGGTGTAACGCTGTTGACCGATACCGCTGGCGGCTGGGTGTCGATGTAGATGTTCACCTCGTTGTTATTCTGCGCGTTGGTGTTGGACCGGGTCCGGGCGGTAAAGGCGTAACTGCCGTCGCCGAAAGTAACATAGTACGCGCCGCTTGGAACCGAAGTTTCGTCTACCGGCCCGGTGGTTGTACCGTTCGAGGCCAGGTAGTAGCTTTTCCCCGCAATCACATTAAAGTCCAGCGAAGGCTTGGGATCATAGCCGTCCCATTTGGCCAGAATAACGGGGCCGGTTTCGGTTCCGCCTTTCTTCCTGCCACTCACCTCAATGGATAGAGAGCTGATGGCTGTATCCACGTCTCCCCTGGGTTCGGCTGTGGCCGTAACGGTAAAGTCCGTCCGCTGGTACAGGTTGTCGGGGTCGGCGGAAAGTTCCACCGAAGGCAGGGTATTGGGGGCGTATATTTCCAGGCTGAGCCGGTCTTTTGTGCCGTCATAGGCGTCTCCGGGCCACTGTATCTCTTTGCCCATAATATCTTTGGCCCTGATCTGTAAGGAATAGAAGCCCGTGTTTATTTGTTCTATCGGGTCAGCGTCACCCGGATATGTACCGTCGAGCCGGTGCTTCCGTAAATAATAGCGGAAAGCGTTGCCCCGCTCTCCCTGTTCGGATACGACCAGTCCCTGATCCACGGGAATCCAGCCGTCGTCGCTGCCGTCGCTCGCGGTAACATCCCCATAGCCCGCGTTGTCCCTGTCATGCGTGGGGGGAGGCGTTACGCCGCTGGTATCGAGCCAGAAACGGATCTGGGGGTAGCCGGGGGCCACGCCGGCCAGGTCCTGGAACATGCCCGAGATAAAACTGTTGATCACCACCTGGTGGCTGGAAGCGCCGGGGCTGAGGGTGTTGTTGAGGGTGCTGCCCGTTACCTGGGGCCGGGGAATCTGGAATTCAATGACCGGCGGGGCGTTTTTCACCGTATAGATCAGCTTGTCCGACACGGTTGCCTTGCCGGAGCTGTCGGTGGCGCTTACCTCCACCTGGAGGGAGCCGTCGGCCATGCCGGCGGTATCAATATCCACATAGTAAAGGCCCGTTTCCCCGTCCAGCCTGGCGGGAACCGTTACGGGGTCCTGGCCGATTAGCTGGTTGTTTTCACCGGCGATGCTGTAGGTATAGGTGAGCTGTACCTTTTCTATCCCCGAGTCGTCGCTGGCGTTGATATACAGCCGGGTTTCACCGCTTACGTAGGAGCCGGGCGCGGGGCCCAGTTCGCCGTTGATCTGGAGTACTGGCGCGGTCAGGTCTACCCTGGTCCCCAGCCCGGCGGCGGGCTGCTCGCAGGACGGAAAAAACAGCAGGGCCGGAAAGACGGCCAGCACAAGGGCCGGAACCGCGGATAATTTTTCTTTTAACGCTGATAACGTTGACATGATTGCTCTCCTCTAAAACACATTGGCTCGTAACCCCACGGTAAGGTGGGGGGTGGTTGTTTCCAGGCCCAGTTCCCGGGCGTTTACGTCGGTGGGAACAAACCAGAGCTGGAATTCGGTATACAGTGCGAAGGTCCGTAAAAACTTTCTCCGGGGGATGGTTACCCGGGGGAACTCAAGCTGGCCCAGCAGGGCGGAAAGCCAGGTGGACGACCCGCTCTGGGTTACGGAGAAAAGGGAAAAGTTCGCTCCCACCGCGGCGGAGGCGGAAAGCCAGGCCCAGTCCGGCCCCAGCAGGGAACGGAAGGGCAGGGAGTATACATTGGCCAGGAGCTTAAGGCCCAGGATATTTCCGCCGTAGCGGATGGGGCCGGAACCGAAAAGCGCGTATTGTTCCTGGGTCAGCTGGCCGTAGGAGACCTGGAGTTTGACGTTGTCGTCAAAGAAACTCAGGCCCAGGCCCAGGTCGTACAGGGAGGCGCCCAGAAAATGGGAATCGAAATAGAGGCCCTGGATAAATCCGGGAACCTCGTAGGCCGCCTTGTCGCCCTTCCGCAGGGCGTAGCTGGTTTCCCGCAGCGCCACGTTGTCCGCCGCCAGGGCGGAATATTCCAAGGTCTGGTTGTAGCGTCCCCCGGCCTGGGGGGCGATAAGCCGGATAAGCGGCGGGGTCTGGTCTATCTGTATCAGGGTCCGGGAAACCGCGGTCTCCCCGTTTTCCATGGTGGCCCGGACAATAAGGTAATAGACCCCTTCGGGCATATCTTCGGTTTCCAGCCGGTAGGCCCAGTCATGCTCCTTGTTCCGCCCCCGTTCGGCATACACAAAGGTCTTGCCGTTGTCAAAACTCAAATCCACCAATTTGAGTTTTTTCGCCGCCGCGGCGCGCCGCAGTTCCGGGTCCGCTTTCCGGTCCCGCAGGGCCGCCTGTTCCGTTTCGGTTAAATCATAGGCCGCCCGGCCGGCAAGCCAGGGCCGCTCGTAGGCAAAATCCCCCATGTCCAGGCTGTCGATGCTCACCCAGGGGCCGTCTTTCCGGTAGTTGACGATCCGGTCGCCGGAATTCACCACCCCGGTTCCGCCAAAATCACTGCGGACCCTGACGGTGTTTTCCCCTTCCGTCAACAGTTCCCCGTCCAGGGCAAAGCGGAAAAATCCCGCCTCCGTTACCGGTACGGTTTCCCCGTCTTGGCCGTTGATTGAAACGGTTACGGTTCCGGCGCGGTCGATGCCCCCGGTATAGCCGTAGAGATTAAAGGAACCCTGTACATACTCCCCTTCCAGCGGGTACAGGCAGTCCACAAAGTTCCGAATCGAATCCCGGACCAGCCGGACGTTCCGGGAAACATGGGTGATATTTTTTGCCCGGTCCCGGGCCCGGATATCAATGTTGTAGAGCCCGTCGGCCAGGGGGGAAAGGTCCAGGTCGTAGGTCAAAATGGCTCCGGGGTCCAGCGTTACCGCCCAGGCCGCCGGCGGCAGGGGATTCCCGTCTACCGCATGGACGTCCAGGGTGATTGTTTCCAGCCCCACCGTATCGGACGCCTGGCCGAATACGGAAACCGGCCCCGTGGTCGTCAGGCCGTCCTGAGGAAATTCCAGGGAAAGCTCCGGGGCCGTGTTGTCGATGTTAATCAGGCTGGAATAAAAGCCCGAAATGCCGTACCGGTCCCACACCCGGATAAAGACCACGTGGGCGCCGTCCTTGAGGATTTTGGAATTAAAGGCGTAGGACCAGTTTTCGGCCCCCCGGGCGTTGTTATAGGTGTTACCGTTATCCAGGGAAATCTGGACCCGGTCGATCCGGTTGGCGTCCGACGCGGCGCCGGAGATGCTGACGGTTCCGGTGGAAATTTCATCAAAACCGGGACTGATAACCCGGGCGCCCGGTTCTTCGGTGGAGACCCGGAACTGCCGCCGGACCGGGTTCCCCCGGACACCGTAAATATCCTCCGCCACAACGCTGATGGCGTGCTCATTGTCCCCCAGGTCTTTCAGGCTCAGGGGAATGGAATAGGCGTTAACCGATTCCAGGGGAAGTTCCGGGCCGCCGTCAACGGAGTACCAGACCCGGGCGATTTGATCGTCGTCGTACATGATCCCCGAAACGGTAAAATCGGTAACCAGGACTTCATCCTCCGTGGGCAGGTTGATAAGCGCCACGGGAAGGTCCATCTCCTGATCGATCACGAAAGTCCAGCCGTTAAAAATACCGGTGTTCCCCGCGGCGTCCCGGAAACGGAGGGCCATTCCTTCGGTCAGGGGGAATTCGGCGGTTCCCATGAGGATGTTCAAAAACATGGCGGGGTCCAGCGGTACGGCGTCCCGGCCGTTTGAACCGGCGGGGAGGTATTCCACGGCGGCAAGACGCCCCCGCTCCTCCACCGCCAGGCCGATCCGCATGGCGCCGTTTACCGGGGAACCGGCGAGGGGAACCGCCAGCCGCGCGCCGGGGGCCTGGGTGTCCTTGTAAACCTGGCAGAAGAGCGTACCGGTTTTTCCCGCCTCGTCCCCGGCCCGGATTTGGATTTCCACCAGGCCGTCTTCCCGGGACGAAAGGTCGACGGTTTCCCGGACTTCGCCGCCCTGGGCTGAAGTTCCGGGGAAGGCCCGCCAGGTTTGCCCCAGGTCCAGGCTGTATTCCGGGCGGGAGAGCCGGTTCGTGTCGGTTACGGTAAAACGCAGCTCCGCCTGATCCCGCACCCAGGTCTTATGGGGGCCTTCCCCGGCCCACTCGAGCCGCGGCGCCGAAGCGTCAACGATAAAATGATAGTCCGGCGTCCGGTAGCTCCGGCCCGCCGTGTCGGTGAGGGTAAAACTCACCGGGCCCCGAAGCCCCTCTTCGGCGGAATCAAGCAGCAGCCTGCCGTATTCATCCACCCGGCAGTTCAGGCCGGGAACGGAGGCCGAGGCGGAAACCAGCGGCGCGCCGTACGGCAGGCCGGTCAGGCTTTCCCCCGGCGCCAGGAGTATCCTGCTGTCCTCAAGGCGTTGGGGGTTAACCCAGGCAAGGTCCCCGCCGCCGGCGTCCTCCTCGCCTATCCGTACATAGTCTTCCAGACAGCCCGTCCGGCCGTAGACATCGGTTACTTCCACATAAATGGGGACAAGCCCGGTTCCGGGGGGCAGGGCCAGTTCCTGAACCTCCGCCGTCCGGGACCGGGGCCGGATGGGGGGCAGGGGTATACCGCCAACGGTAGGCCGGATTTCCCTGATGGCGCCCCGGACCCGCATCTGGATGGACAGGGCCCGGCCTTGGGGCGCCGTCATCCCCGAATACCAGGCTTCCCTGGTTCCCTGGCCCCGCCGTTCGGGGCCTATCAGTAGGGTTTCTATCTCCGGCCGGGGTTCCGGTCCGGCAACGACAATATTCCTCAGTTCCACCGGCTTTCCCAAAACGCCGTAAATGTCCCGGGCCCGGAGGGACAGCGTATGGGTTCCCGGCGGCAGTCCCTTAAGGGAAAAGGAAAAATTCCCGGTGCAGAGAAGGCTTTCCGGCTCCCCGCCGTCCAGGGACCAGACGATCGATTCTACGCCGTCGTCATCTTCGGCCATGCCGCTCAGGGCCAGTTCGTAACCGGGAACAACAAGCTCCCCCGCGTTTTTCTCCGCCGCCGGGGACCACAGGGTAATCCGGGGAAGGTCCCCTTCCTGGTCCACCGGCAGTTTCCGCCGGGCCACGGTGATATTCCCGGAAAGGTCTTCCGCCCGGATTTCCAGTTCCAGGGAACGGGTCTTTTCATCCCGGATATCGAATTCCTGTATCCACCAGGGGTTTCCCACCAGCAGTTCCATGTCCCCGCTGTTTTTCCCCAGCCTCCAGGACAGGGACTTCAGGCCCACCGTATCCCGGGCCGACCCGGCGGCCTGAAAAATACCGTTCACCGCCGGCCCTTCCGGGGGCCAGTTAATACTAACGTCGGGGCCCGTATTGTCTGCGAAGATCAAATGGGTATAGAGCCCCTCCGAACCCTGCCGGTCCCGGGCCTTAAACCGGATAATCGCCGGGCCGTCCGTAAAGGACCGGGTGTCCAGACTGAACTCAAAGGCCGCGGAAGTACCGGATTTGTCCGTCTTCAGGCGGAGGGGCCTGAACACCTCATCCCCCTCCCGGGACCAGAAAAGGCTGTCTACCCCGTTCCCGTCCTGAACCGTCCCCCGGACGCTGATTTTTTTGTTCACCAGGCCGCCCAGGGCGGGGCTTTCCACGGTAATTTCCGGTTTCCGCCGGTCCAGATTCCATAAAACCCGGTAGGGCCGGCCCCGGAGGCCGTTACTATCCACCCCGTAAACCGTGATGCTGTAGAGGCCGTCGGGAAACGCGGCGGTTTCGTAATAATAGGACCAGAAGTCCTTCCCCTCGGGGATAACCGTCGTTTCGGGATCGTCATTGAAGATCAGTTCCACGTGGTCCACCGCGTCGTCGTCCAGGCAGGTTCCCACGATATTGAGATTCCCCGGTACCCGCATGCCGCCGGCCGGATTGGTGATCCGGGCTACCGGCAGGTCCGATTCGGGGTCCAGGTAGATATTATAGGGGCCGCTCGTGGCGGAGTTTCCCCCCTTGTCGCCGGATTCAATATAAAAGTTGTACTTTCCCGGCTTCCGGTCGTTGATGTCTACCGATTCGGTAAACCCCCCGGCGTTTTGCGCCTGGTTCAACACATTGTCCTGCTGGCCGCCGGCCAGAACCGTCCCGGCCGCCAGGGCCAGCAGTCCGGTGAGCAGTAAATTCCGAAACATCTTTACCTCCGAATTCAACCCGTTTCTTTTCACCATAGGGTCCTGATACCCCGCCTTTAGGGCGTTTGGAATTGGTAACACCAACAAAGATGGTATTGGCCCCTGGGAAATTTCCCCGAACCGTCTGGTTTGAGGAAAGTTTCCCTGGCAATTTTTTTGCAGAACGAACCTTATAGAGATCGTATTGCGCTTACAAGACACCCCACCGCATCACCGATTCACGCTTTGCGGCGGAGGTGATCCATTGGGAGATCTGGTTTAATACCCTAGTAAACAAGCCCCCCCGGCGCTTGTTCCGGGGAGACAAATGTCTTTAGCAGGCTTTTCAGAGGCTGATGGAGGTAAAAATGTTTTGAAAGTAGAAAAACGAGCCGTTTGCGAAATATGTAAATAATATCTTCTAAATGGCAATAAACGTGACGGAGGAAGGATTTACCATTATTGTATGGAGCATCCTCCCGGTTACCGGCGTTCGCCGCGCCGGTATATGCCGGATCGGGAAAACCCCGGCATTGAATGAAAATACCAAATTGTAAAACAGAATACAATGTTTTCATATTTCTCTAATATAATATCATGGGTCCAAAGAAAAGCAAGAAAAAAATAAAAAATTTTTATTTTATTATTCGGTTGAGTTTTTTCAAGAGAGGCTGTTTCAAAAAGAGAATTATTCAAGCGGTCAAACTTCATTCGAAAGTCTGGTTTAATACTTCGCCCTTGATATTGCGTGAGCAATTACTTTCTTGATATTACGTAAGCAACTATTTTCTTGATATTGCGTAAGCAACTACTTTGCCGCGCGGAGGCTCATTGGCGCGTTCTTTATTTCATCTAAAAATTTTATTGCCTTTGTTTCATCATATAATTTATAAATATCATAATACACTTCCAGCAAATTCACATTATGCATTATTATTTGCGCCCGGTTGTTTTTTGACTCTTCTATTATTTTTTCAACATTTCTGTATCCGTTTTCTTCGGTTAATAAGGCAATGAGAGCACAGGCATCAAAAATGTATGTTTTGATCAATTTTCAAGTTCCTTATCCAATTGTTTTTGTTTTAAGTGATTATCTATCGACAATTTACCGTCGGAAAACATTCCTATTAAACTGTCAAAAGATTTTCGTTCTTCTACAATAGGAGTTACGATAAAAGCCCCATTTTCTTCGTGGAATTTTACCTTTTCCGTCTTTATACGGGAAAATAAGGTTTCGGGTAACATAGAAATATCCAGTATCATGTCCGACATATAAATTCTCCTTAATTCTCGAAAAA
>JAISAN010000252.1 GCA_031266635.1 Treponema sp.
GACCTGCCCACACCGTAGGCGGCCTGGCTGACATAGGGGCCGAACCAGACAAAATCATTTTGTTTGATCATCCGCCATTCGTTGTCCAGGAGGTAACAGCCTTCGCCTTCCAGAATATAGGCTCCGTGTTCCTGAACGTGGGTTTCCACAAAGGGATGGCAGCCCCCCGGAGCGAAGGAGAGGATGTGCATATTCATGTCATAGGCAATGTCTACGGGAAGCAGATCCTTGATAAAAACATTTTCCATGTTGTCGTATTCCCGGTAGGGGATCTGGCCGGTATTGCCGTATACCGCCGCGGCCCGGTGTCCCTGAAGGGGGATGTAGATCTGTTTGTAGAGCAGGGCCTTCATGCTTTTGTTTGAAGTGTTGCGGAATTCCAGGCCCGCCCCGGCGGGGGAAAAAAGGTAGGAGCCGGCGGTTCCCTCATAGGTTTTCCCTTCCGCGGCAAGGCTTCCTTCTCCTTCGATAATATATATGAAAGTTTCGATGTCTGGCTCCTTCCCGAAAACGGCGGTTGCGCCGCCCTTTGGTTCCGCCTCAATCACGTAAAACACAAAGCTGGCCCCCATTTTGGGGGACGCCACAATACTTACCCGGCATCCTTCAATACCGGGAACCACATTGTTGACCAGACCTTCCGGCGGGAGAACCGCGTAGGAACCGTGTTTAACCACCGCCCGGGTGGCCAGAATATCCGTGGGATAGCCCATAAAAAATCCTTCCCGCCATCAGGCGGCGTTAAAAATCATGGATACAAGAGGGTGTTTCAAAACCAACCGGGTTTTGGAACACCCTCACCTACTAATCTTTGCTGTAGAGGATCACCGCCAGGTATTCCAGATCGACGGCGCCGGTATTCTCTATGGAATGAAAATCCCCGTCCTTGCACTGGGTCATATCCCCCGGTTCCAGATCGTAAAACACGCCGTTGTCATTGACCCGGGCGCTGCCCTTGAGAATGTAGTAGGTCTCAAACTCACCCCCGTGGGTATGCTTCCCGATAGAACCGCCGGGAGGAATAATACTGACCCCAAAGAGGCGGCCGGTGCCGAACATTTCTTCGGATTCCAGGATGTTGATAACCCGGGTGGTTTCCCGGCCCCCCTTCAGGTTTGGTTCAAGTTTAAGACGCAGGTCCGCCGCTTTTTTGATCATGATAACCGTACCTTACTGCATTTCCAGAATAAGATCATGGATCACCGCCGCGGCTTTGGCGATGTCCCCGTATTCGGTCCATTCTACCGGGCAGTGGCTGCGGCCGTCCTTGCTGGGGGCAAAAACCATCACCGTGTCCAGCACCTGCCCGACAGCCAGGGCATCGTGCCCCGCGCCGGAGATCATCCGCCGCCAGGTATACCCCCGGCTTTTGCAGTGGTTTTCCAGCCGGGCCAGCATATCCCGGCTCAAATCCACCGGGGTAATGGTCAGTTTGTTGTCCATCGTATAGGTGGCGCCGTTCCGGCGGCAGGCTTCGTCAAGGCTGTCGCGGATTTTCGCTACGATGTCCTCGATGCTGGCTTTGTTCCGGGAACGGACATCCACGGAGAACTGCACTTCCTCCGCCACGATATTCATGCCGCCGGGGATGACTTTTATAAAGCCCGTGGTGGCCACCGTGCCCTCCCCTTTTTTCCGGGCCCAGCCAGGGATTTTCGCGATCACTTGGGAAGCGGCTTCTACCGCGTCAATCCGCATATCCATGGGGGTAGTCCCTGCGTGATCCGATCTGCCCCGGACCGTAACAATGTACCGCTGGATGCCGACGATACATTCCACCAGCCCCAGCTCCTCGCCGCTCTGGTACAGAATGGGCCCCTGTTCAATGTGCATCTCGATAAAGGCCCTGATGGTTTTCAGATCCCAGGCCGCCCGGGGCAGGTTTTCGGGAACCAGGCCGTAGCCCTTCATGGCCTCATAAATTGAAATATCGTCCTTGTCTTTGTAGTGGCGCAGATCCTCCTGGGTAACCTGGCCCAGGATCGATTTGGAGCCAAAATAGCCGGTGCCGAAACGCATCCCCTCTTCATCGCAAAAGCCGATGACGATGAAATTCCGTTTCAGGGGCGCGCCCTCTTGTTTGAACAGGCGGGCGATTTCGATTCCCGTCATGATTCCCGCCAGGCCGTCAAAGTCGCCGCCGTTGGTGACGGTGTCAAAGTGGGAGCCCGCTACTATGGCGGGGAGGGACGGTTCCGCCCCTTTGAGGAGGCCGATAATATTGCCCGCCTCATCTTCCCGGACTTCAAGCCCCGCTTCTTCCATCATGATGCGGATGTGGTTCACCGCGGCCCTGGCTTCTTTGGTAAAGGGCAGACGGGTGGTGCCGTCTCCGGGAGTGGCGGTGTACTGGTGCAGGACCCGCAAATTCTTTTTCAGGTTATCGGTAATTGTTTCCATATTCATGGCGTTTTCCTTTTCCGGCCGCTCAGGCGACCTGGGTGTATTCGACGGTTTTGACATCGTTGTAGACATCCCGGTCAAATTCGCCCAGCTTGCTGGAGACCATCATGCCGATAAGCACATCCACATCCACGTTCATAACGGTCCGGAACATCCCGGAGAACCAGTCAATACCGATGAGGATGGCGATGCTTTCCAGGGGCAGGCCCAGGGAAGTGGCCAGGAAGGTATAGGTGATTACCATGCCGCCGGGAACCACGATAGTGCCCATGCACATCAGGCAGGAAAGGAGGATCGCCATGCCGAGCTGATAGGGCCCCAGCGCGATGCCGGTGGACTGGCTCATAAAGAGAATGGCCAGCACATAACACTGAACCGCGCCGTTGCTGTTCATGGACATGGTGATGGGGCCGGTAAAATCCGCCACCCGGCGGCTGACGCCGAATTTGGTAACCGCGTCTTCCATTTTGGTGGGAAGACAGATGGCCGATGAAGTGGTGGTCAGGGCCATGATCGACATTTTGGCGAATTTTTTGGGCATCTTGAAGGGATTGACTTTACAGAGCGCGCCGGCCAGGGGGCAATAGAGCAGGAACTGGATTATGTCGCCGATAAGGAGGGCCCCCAGGAATTTGCCCATGGGGATAACCACCCGGAAGCCGGTAGCCCCTGAAACATTGGCCAGCAGGCAGAAGATGCCGATGGG
>JAISAN010000254.1 GCA_031266635.1 Treponema sp.
GATCCCCCAAGCGCCGGGCGAATCCATATCCATGACGAATACCGGCTGCTCCGGGCACTGGAAGTTTACCGGCTCTCCGGCCGGCCCCTCAGCGGCTATCGCCGGTTTGGCCGGGGCCCGCAGGACAGGTTCCGCTTTCTCATCATTGGCCTGGAACGGCCCCGGGAGGAACTGTACCGCCGTATCAATGAACGCAGCGCCGCCATGTTCCGCTCCGGGCTTCCGGCGGAGGCGGAAGCTTTATGGAAAAAAGGGTATAGCCCCCGGGATCCGGGGCTCCGGGCCATCGGTTACCGGGAATTTTTTATAGAAGATTCCCCCGGAACCTACCGTTTTGCCCGGGACGCCGCTTCGGTAGAAGCCCTGACCGCCCAAAACAGCCGCCGTTACGCGAAGCGGCAGATCACCTACTTCGCCTCCCTGCCGGGGGTAAAATGGATGTCCGCGGATGATCCGGAGGGGATCCGGACGGAACTACAGAACTTCCTTCGCGGCGGGGGCTGATACCCAGGAACCCGCCGGGGCGGGAAAAGCGCCGCACGGGGAGGGAGATTCCGGGTACAGGGCCAATGGCGTATTTATTTGTTTTGCTTTATAGTAATAACAGCTAAAATTTAAGGTCTAAGGCCGCTGTTCCAAAACCGGTTGATTGTGAATCCTTGGCTGCAAACCTAACCATAACCGGTACGCGGCGGTTTGGGTTTTTTCGTACAAACAAGGTTTGTTAATGAAACAGGGAACCAGTTTTCGGACAAAAATCATATTCACCACCACTCTTGCGCTTGCCGTATTGGGGCTGATCCTTGCCGTTTTTATGGTACGGTTTATGAGTTTCCTTACCGGCGCGATCCTGCGGCAAACGCTGCGGCCCGTGGCAAAAACCGCGGCTTTGAGCGTTCAGGAAAACCTGCGTGTACTAAAAGACCTGCTTGTCCGCGCCGGGGATACCGCGGTTATTGCCGATCCCCGGTCAAGCCGGGAAGATAAACAGACATTCCTTGACCGGGCCGGACTGCCGTTTGTCTGGCTTGGCCTGTATGATTCCGGGGGAAGGCTGGAGGCGGGAACCAAGGCGGCCCCGCCGGATATTGCCGGGCGGCAGCTTTACGCCATGCTGGCGGCGGCGGAAAATCCGGCCGTTGAGGATGTCCGGGTAAATGAAAGCGGCGGGTTTGAAATTGTTATGGGGACGCCGGTCTTTGCGGATCAAATTACCTCTTATCTTGCGGGGGCTTATGCCGGCGCCATGCTCAACGATGTACTGGGCGGTATTGATATTTCCCCCCGCAGTACCGCCTATATCATAAATGGCGCGGGAGAATTGATGGCCCACCGGGACATACGAGAAATCCGGGCCGGGGAATCCACCGCCGTGCCTGCCGATCCGGTCCGGGATGCGGCCCTTGCCCGGATTGACCGGAAACAGGCCGGTTCTATCCGCCTGCGGAGTGCCGGGGGCCCTAAAATTTTCAGTTTTGCTCCCGTGGGGGGAACCGGTTGGTCTCTGGTGCTTGAAACGCCCCAGAGGGATTTTATGCGCACCGCCCGGCAGGGGAACATGATCGGCATCGGTATTACCCTGCTCCTCCTGGTGCTTTTTGGCCGCGCCATGGTGTCCGTGTCCGGTTCAATCAAGGGGATTATCGGGGAAATCGAAAAAATTACCAAAGCCGCCGGGAGGGGCGATTTGATGGTCCGTTCAAATCTTTCTTCCCTGCGGGGAGATTATCTGCGGATTGCCGCCGGGGTGAACGCCGCCCTGGATATTATCTGCGCCCGGCTTGACGCGGTTCCTGTGGCCCTGGCCCTGTTTGATGAAAACCGGGAGATGTTGTACAAAAACCGCGCCATGGACGATTTCCTTTTGATCCACGGCATTGAAGACCGGGACACCCGGATGCTGGAACAGATCGCCGGGGGCGGCAACCCGGTAACGGGGGATACCCTGGCCCCGGAAGCGGCGCTTGCCTTTAATCCCCGGGTCCCCGATCCCCGGCCTTATACCGCGGATATCGCCATGCTGGGTGATGACGGGGGGACTAATTACGTGTTAAACATTCAGCGGGCCGGCGGGGGACCGGCCGGGGGCGGTGAAATCTGTGTGATGCTCCTTTTAAGCGATGTTACCATGCTGGCCCAGGCAAAAATTGACGCCGAGGCGGCAAGCAACGCCAAAAGCGAATTCCTGGCCCGGATGAGCCACGAGATCCGTACCCCCATGAACGCCATCATCGGCATGTCCCAGATTGCGAAAAGTTCCGGCGATCTGGAAAAAATCCGCGGCTGCCTGGATCAGATTGAAAATTCCTCCACCCATCTCCTGGGGGTCGTGAACGATATTCTCGATTTCAGCAAAATCGAATCGAAAAAAATGACGCTGGACCAGCTTGAATTTTCCCTGCTGGCGGATCTGGATTTTGTGGTCTCCGTTATGTCTCCCGAGGCTCAAAAGAAGAACATCCATATCCGTACTGATATTGAGTATATACAGAACGATGGGGTAAGCGCCGACCCCCTCAGGCTCAACCAGGTACTGATCAATCTCCTTTCCAACGCGATAAAATTTTCTCCCCAGGGAAGTGAAATCCTCATCCGGGTCCGGGAACTGGAGGCGGAGCAGGGGAACAGCGTCTACCAGTTTGATGTGGTGGATCAGGGCATCGGCATCAGCGAGTATCATGCTTCAAAACTGTTCCGGCCTTTTGAGCAGGGAGACGGGGGGATTACCCGTGTGTACGGCGGGACCGGCCTGGGGCTGACGATCAGTAAAACCCTGGTAGAGATGATGGGGGGAAAAATTTCCCTCCAAAGCAGGGAGGGGCAGGGCAGCACGTTTAGCTTTTCCATCCGCTGTCCCGCAAAAGTCCGGGCCGCTGAAAAAACCCAAAAAGGGGCCGGGGAAGACAGCCCGGAGACCTTTGATTTTTCCGGGAAACATTGTCTGGTGGTGGACGACGTGGAAATTAACCGGGAGATTCTTATGGAACTCCTTTCGAATACGGGAATCGCCATTGAAACCGCCGCAAACGGCAAAGAGGCGCTGGAAAAGTTCCATTCCTCCGCCGAGGGCTGGTACAGTTCGATCCTTATGGATATGCAGATGCCGGTGATGGATGGCTGTACCGCCACCGCCAGAATCCGCGCCCTGGACCGCCGGGACGCCGCCTCGGTTCCCATTATCGCCATGACCGCCAATGTACTGCAGGATGATATAGACCGGGCCATAAAATCGGGGATGAACGCCCATTTGGGGAAACCCATTGATCTCCGAAGCCTGTTGGAGCAGCTTCAGCGGTTTTTCTCATAATTCATTGACAGAGAAAAAAATATAACGGTATACTTTCTCCAGTATTTTTTTTGGAGGAAACGCATGAAACTGAAGAGTGTAATTTTTTCGATGCTTGCCGTTTTTGTCCTGATCGGTGTCTCCTGTAAAAAGGCAAATTCACGGCAAGCCGGCGGCCTTACCATGGAACCGGGGGTTCTGTCCGTCGGTATGGAAATCGGGTATCCCCCTATGGAATATCTGGATTCGGACGGGAAAACCCCCATCGGCTTTGACGTAACTATGGCAAAGGCCCTGGGGGAAAAACTCGGCCTCCAGGTAAAATTCATTGATACCGCCTGGGACGGGATCTTTGCCGGGGTTTCTACCGACAAATACGACTGCATCATCTCCTCGGTAACGATTACCCCGGAGCGGACGGTGGCCCACAATTTTACCAAACCCTATATCGGTAACGCCCAGTCGCTGGTGCTGCTCAAGGACTCCGCGGTGAAGGCCCGGCGGCCCGAAGAACTGACGGGTCTGGGGGTGGCGTATCAGGCGGAAACCACCTCGGATATTTATATGGCCAAACTGGCGGAACAGGGCCTGAAATTTACCCCCTATGAGTATGACAAGGTGATAAACTGCTTTGACGAACTCCGGCTGGGCCGGGTGGACGCCATAGTCTGCGACAGCCTGGTGGCGGTGGATTATATCGCCCCGGAGGACACCCCCTTTGAGATTGTCTGGCAGGGGACGGCGGATGAGGTTTTCGCCGTCTGTCTGAAAAAGGGCAATGACGCCCTGACCGAAGCGCTGGACAAGGCCCTGGACGAGCTTTTTGCCGACGGCACCATGCGGAGGATTTCCCAGGAAACCTTCAAGATGGATATGGTTTCGCCGGCGCGGCCCTAACAGTAGAGGCAGATGTCCAAGTTTCAAACCATCCTGACATGGATTCCCCAGCTTTTGAACGGCGCCCGGATTACCATATCCCTGACCATCCTTGCGGTTTCCGCGGGTCTGGTTTTGAGCCTTTTCCTCGCGCTGGGGAAGATGTCGAAAATTTCCCTGATCAACAAATTCTGCAGTGCGTATATTTTCTTTTTCCGGGGAACTCCCCTGCTTATGCAGCTTTATTTCATCTATTACGCCCTGCCGATGATCACCCCGCTGCTGACGATTTACAGCCGTTTTGCCGCCGCGTTTATCGCCTTTGGCCTGAATTCGGCGGCATATTGCGCGGAAATCATCCGGGCGGCGATCCAGAGCATTGACAAGGGGCAGTTTGAAGCGTCCCGCGCTCTGGGTCTCTCCTATGCCCAGACCATGCGGCTGGTGATCATCCCCCAGTCGATCCGGCGGCTCATCCCCCCGGTGGGGAACGAGTTCATTATGATGCTGAAAGACGCCTCCCTGGTGTCGATGATCGCCCTGGTGGACATTACCAAAGCTACTCGGAACATTGAATCGTCCACCCGTTCCGCCCTGGTGTATATCCCGGCCATGATCCTTTACCTTATTATCACCGCGGTGTTCACCTACATTTTCCACAAGCTGGAAAAAAAGTATTCCGTGTATGAGTGAGGGCCGTCATGTCAATGATTAAGACCGTCGGGCTTAGTAAATCCTTTGGAGACCTCCGGGTGTTGAAGGATGTTTCCCTTACGGTGGAGCAAAAGGAAGTGGTCTGCATCATTGGCCCTTCGGGGGCGGGTAAATCCACCTATCTCCGGTCCCTGAACCGGCTTGAGCGGATTGACGAAGGACAAATCTACATTGAAGACAAACTGCTGTTTGACTGCAAAAACGGGGTGAACAGCGTAAAAATGCACCTGGACGAGCGGAACAGGGCCCTGCTGGAAGTGGGGATGGTGTTCCAGCGTTTTAACCTGTTCCCCCACAAAACGGCGATTGAAAATGTAATGATGGCCCCGGTTCATGTGCGGAAGACCCCGGCGGAGGAAGCCCGGCAGAAGGCCAAGGTTCTCCTTGAGCGGGTGGGCTTGAGCGATAAGATCGACGCCTGGCCCAGCCAGCTTTCCGGGGGCCAGCAGCAGCGGCTGGCCATTGCCCGGGCCCTGGCTATGGAACCCCGGATCATGCTGTTCGATGAGCCCACCTCGGCCCTGGACCCGGAGCTGGTGGGAGAGGTGCTGGCGGTGATGAAGCAGCTTGCCGCCGCGGGGATGACCATGCTGGTAGTAACCCACGAGATAGGCTTTGCCCGGGAAGCGGCGGACAAAATAGTGTTTATGTTTGAAGGGGCGATTCTGGAAACCGGCGGGCCCGATCTGATGTTCAGCAATCCCCGGAACGACCGGACCCGGCAGTTTTTGCAGAGCGTGTTATAGGGCCGTTCCGGCCTACAGCGAGCCCACCAGATCCGGGCCGGGTTTTAAGGTTTTGGCGCCGGGTTTCCACTTTGCGGGGCAGACCTGATCCGTATGTTTGGATACATACTGGGATGCCTCCACCCGGCGGAGCAACTCTTCGGCATTCCGGCCCACATTGCCGGCCAGTATCTCGTAGGCGACAATTTTTGCCTCCGGGTTGACGATAAAGCTGGCCCGGTCGGTAATGCCGTCCGTCTCAATCAGCACGTCAAAATCCCGGGCCAGGATCATGGTAGGATCCGCCAGCATGGGGTACTGGATCTTCTGGATCGCCTTGGACATATCATGCCATGCCTTGTGTACAAAATGGGTGTCGCAGGAAACTGAATAAATCTCGCAGCCAATGGCGCTGAACCGGTCGTAATAATCCGCCAGGTCTTCCAGTTCCGTGGGGCATACAAAGGTAAAGTCCGCAGGATAAAAGAAAAACACCGACCATTTGCCCAGAATGTCCGTTTTGCTGACGTTTCTGAAATCGTTGACTTGAAAGGCCCATACAGAAAAATCTCTTACCTCTTTATTGATTAGTGACATATTGGAATTCTCCTTGTTCAACGGGTTTTGCAAAAACTTCACATTTTATGGTTTTTGGCAGTTTTTACCAAAATCTTCGGGAATTCGGCCAGGATTTCCGGGGATTTCTTCTATATAAAATACATATAGGATTCATCCGGGTCAATGGTTCCAACCATAGATGCCAGGGTTTTCCGGTCAATTATCTGGGAGATTCGCTCATTCAGGCGGTCAAAGATGGTAAGGCGGATACATCGCTGGAGTTTTGATTCCTTCACATCGGGACGGGGAGCGTCCACCACCAGCATATCTCCTTCCAAAATCCGCAGGGCGTCGCCAATGATAAGATCCTCCGGTTTTTTTGCCAGCGCGTAACCGCCGGAAGCGCCTTTGACGGACCGGATAAAACCGGCCCGGCGCAGGGTTACCGCCACCTGCTCAAGGTATCTGATTGAAATGGCCTGCCGTTCCGCAATACTGGCCAGGGAAACATGATCCTCCTGTATATGTTCCGCCAGGTCGATAAGAAGACGGGCGCCGTAACGTCCCCTGGTGGAAATTTTCATATTGCGTACTCCAGTTGATCCATGTTGCGGTAGGCTTCCACCAGATCCTGGAGGCTGATGGAATTCACGCAGGAGGAAATTTCCTTGTAAAGTTCCCGCCAGGTGTGCTGGGAAAGGCATTTGGCCTCCAAAGGGCAAAGCCGGGAATTGATGCAGTCTACCGGTTCCAGGGTGCCTTCTACCGTCCGCAGAATATCTCCCACGGTTATTTTATCCGGGCTTTTTCCGGGAACATAACCTCCCAGAGGGCCCCGGATACCATGAATGAGTCCCGCCTTTCTCAGGGGGATAAAAATCTGTTCCAGGTATCCATCGGATATGCCGGTATTTTCCGCGATGGTTCTGGTACTGGCAAACTTTTTTTCGGGAAGCAGGGCCATAAAGAGGAGCGCCTCCAGGGAATACCGGCCCTTGGTTGAAATTCTCATAATCCGTTTTCCTTCTCACAGCGCCTGAAAGCCTGGTCCAGGTCGCTGATAATATCTTCCGCGTTTTCTATACCCGCCGAAAGCCTGACCAGTTTTTCGGTAACTCCGGCGGCGATTCGCATAGGTTCCGGTATGGCCCCGTGGGTCTGGGCCAGGGGATAGGTGATCAGGGACTCGACCCCCCCGAGACTTTCGGCAAAGAGGATCAGGGACAGGCTGCGTAACAGAACCGCCACATCGGCGGGGTTTTTGACATAAAAAGAGATCATTCCCCCAAAGCCCCGGCTCTGGGTTTTGGAAAGCCGGTACTGGGGGTGATCCTCAAAACCGGGGTAAAAGACCTTTTCCACCCGCCCCTGTTCCCGGAGCCACCGGGCAATGGGGAGGGCGTTTTTTTCATGCCGTTCCATGCGGAGGGCCAGGGTTTTGATCCCCCGCAAAACCAGCCACGCGTCAAAAGGGGCCAGGGAAGCGCCCTCGCTTTTCTGGATGTTCCGCAGGGCTTCCTCCAGAACGCCGCTGGAATGGACAATAAAACCCGACAGGGTATCGTTATGGCCCGCCAGATATTTGGTGCCGCTGTGAACCACCATATCGGCTCCCAGATCCAGGGGGTTCTGGAACCAGGGGGAAAGAAAGGTATTATCCACAATAAGATGCCCCCCCTGTTGATGGATAAGTTCCGCGCAGGCGCGGATATCCGTTACTTTCATCATGGGGTTGGAGGGGGTTTCGATAAAAAGGGCCTTGGTTTCAGGCCGGAGCGCGGCGCGGACCAGATCAATGCTGCTGGTGTCGATCCAGGAAAAAATGTAGCCGTAGGGCTCGTAATAATCGTGGAAAAGGCGGTAGGTTCCGCCGTAGAGGTCTTCGGAAACGATGATATGATCCCCCGGCCGGTAAAGCTTGATCAGCGCGGAAATCGCCCCCATGCCGGTGGCAAAGGCCAGGCCGTATTTTCCATGTTCGATACGGGCGATAGTCCGTTCCAGTTCGCTCCGGGTGGGGTTCACCGCCCGGCCGTAATCATAACCGGTACTCCGGCCCAGCCCCGGATGCCGGAAGGTGGAACTCTGGTAAATGGGGACGCTGACGGCTCCGGTAAGCGGATCAAACGGAACGGCCCCATGAACTACCAGCGTATCTAATGATACGCCCGGATCTAATGATACGTCCGGATCAAGTGATACGCCCGGATCAGGGCAATGGTCCGCCGGATATGAAAGACCGCCGTTTTTACTATTGGAAGCGGTATCGCTCATACAGTAACTGCAACTCCTCAGCCCCGCCTAAGCGAGGGCCTCTTCAAAATCTTCGATCAGGTCTTCCGGGTCTTCAAGCCCCGCTGAGATCCGTATCAGGGAACCGGTGATTCCCAGCCGTTCCCGTTCAGCGGGGGGAATGGAAGCGTGGCTCATCCGTACCGGGTAGGACGCGATGGTCTCCACCCCGCCGAGGCTTACCGCGGCGGCGGCATATTTCACCTTCCCCAGGAAGCGGAGGGCCTGTTCTTCGGTTTTTGTCTTAAAGGAAAAAACCGCCCCCGCGCCGGAAGCCTGGCTGTCGTGAACGGCCTTGCCCGGATGCCCCTCCAGGCCGGGATAATACACCGCCGCCACCTGGGGGTTTCCCCGCAGTTTCCGGCTCAAAAATCCCGCGGTTTTTTCCTGGGCCTCCAGCCTGGCTTTCAGGGTCTTGATCCCCCGGATTACCAGCCAGACGTCCCAGGGCCCCGGCACGGCGCCAAAACCATTCTGTACCGTATAAATCCGCCTCCCCAGTTCTTCGGAAGCGCTTACCGCCAGGCCGGAGATCACATCGCTGTGCCCTCCCAGAAATTTGGTCGCCGAATGGACTACAATGTCCGCCCCCAGTTCTATGGGCCGCTGGAACAGCGGGGTCATAAAGGTATTGTCCACAATAGTCAGGAGCCCCGCTTCCTTTGCGGCGGCGATGCAGGAGCGGAGGTCCGTAATTTTAAGCAGGGGGTTGGAGGGGGTTTCCAGAAACACCGCTTTGGTGTTTGGTCTAAGGGCCCGGCGGATATTTTCCGGGTCCGCGGTATCTACCGCCGTATGTTCCAGCCCCCAGCGTTTATAAAAGGTGTTGAGGAGCCGGTAACTGCCCCCGTATATGTCCTCCGCGGCGATAATATGATCCCCGGCGGAAAAAATCCCCAGCACCGAGGCAATCGCCGCAATACCGCTGCCAAAGGCATAACCCCGGACCCCGCCCTCCAAAGTGGCGATGGTTTCTTCCAGAACCTTCCGGGTGGGGTTCCCCGATCGGGCGTAATCGAATTCCCGGGCCTGTGATAAATCGCCCTGATCAAAGGTGGAACTCTGGAACACGGGCGTTCCCAGGGCTCCGGTGGCGGGATCGGATTCATGGCCGTTATGGATGAGCAAGGTGCCCGGTTTCATCAATACTCCTTAATTCCCGCTTAGTAATTCCTAGATGAATTGTAGGATATAACAATGAAAAAAACAAGCCCCCGCTCCAGGGCTGCTGCTCCCGGTCTAATAACCCTTTATCTTCTTTCCGAACAGCATATTCTGGTAACAGCGGAGACAGCCGGGGAACATACCGTTTTCGCAGGAATGGATCGTCTTTCTGAAGAGATTGGCCCGCTCGCCGTTGTATATGTCCTTGAAGGACTGTTCGGTGATATTCCCCAGAATATAATCCGGATAATCGGCGCAGAAATGAATATCCCCGTTGTAGTTGATGTTGGTCTGGCACCAGGGAACGATGCAGTGGCTGCGAACCGGGGTTTCCAGATCCCCGTAATAGGTATTGGTTTTTTCCGGGTTCAGTACCGGCACGGTGATCATGGGGTGGCCGTAGTCCTTGTGGTGAATATCATTGAGAATCTCGTGGAGCTTCTGGCCGTCGATGTTGTGGTTATAGCCCGTGTTGTACCCTTCAAGGCAGTCAATGTCGGTATCCAGTTTCTCCCGCATAATGCGGCGCTGAGCGGCCACAATATTGTCGTTGGTATAGGTCCCCAGGTTGAAAATATGAACCCCCAGTTTGTACTCCCTGCTCGCCTCTGCCAGATTGGCCAGGTCCAGGTAGTTCATATTGGTTACGGTGGTTACAATCCCCAAAATAGGGTAATTGGAGTTCTGTTTTTCCTTTTCCCGGTTAATCGCCTGAAAACCGGCCATCACCCGGTCATAGGAACCGGCGCCCCGCATAGCGTCATTGGTGTCCCGGAAGCCGTCCAGGGAAACGAAGATGGTACTCCACTTGTCCCGGACAATCTCGTTGGCGTACTTTTCCATGAGCGTACCGTTGGTATTGACGGCGACAAAGAGCCCCTTGTCAACCATGTATTTTGCCAGAGGAATGAGGTCCGGGTAGAGGAAAGGTTCTCCGCCCCAGATGTACGTTACCGGCCGCTGGGGGGCGATTTCATCGATCACTTTTTTATATTGTTCCAGGGGGAGGATTTTTTTCATTTCCTCCGCCAGCCCGCCGTTTTTCATAATCCCCTTGTCCCCGAACTGTCCGCACATGCGGCAATGGAGATTACAGGCGGGGGTAAGCTTGAAATATACCAGCGCCAGGTTCTTGAAGTGGTTATACCCGTAATTGCGTTTGGGAAACACCCATGTTTTGCCCATTTTGGTAAAGCCCCAAAGCATTTTCGCGGACAAGGACCATTCCTTGGTAAAAAGCATAGGGACAACCGAAATATTCTGGTTCATCATGTCTCCTCACTAACATGGTTTACAGCCTTTTCAAGATCAGAATTACTATAGAAGAAAAGGGCAAAAGAAAAAACCCCGCCTTTACCGGCGCTTTTCCGTTTCCCGGAACCGGAGTATCTCCCAGCCCCGGCGCTTTGCCGCCCGGAGCAGAAACGGGTCCGGGTTAACCGCCGCCGGATGACCGCACCATTCCAGCAGGGGAAGGTCCGTATAGGAATCTGAATAAAACCGGACTTCTTCCGGGGGAATGTTTCGTTCCCCAAGCCAGGCGCTGACGGCGTTTTTTTTGTTTTTTCCGAAAGGACTGGCTGTCGTCAGCCTGCCCGATGTCTTCCCTTCCACAAATTCCAGCTCGCTGGCTATGGTTTCACGGACCCCCAGGAACCGCTCCAGGGGGCGCAGGATAGTATAAAAAGAAGAGGTGGCAAAAAGTACCGTTTCGCCCCGGCTTTGGAGCTCCTCGATGAGTTTTTTCCCTTCGGCGAAAATATTTGGCCGCAAACGGCGGGTAAAACAGGATTCCGCCAGAGCTTCCAGAACCTCCCGGTCAATTCCCGCCAGGTGTTTTACCGCGTCTTCAATAAAGTGCTGTTTGGGGAAACCCGCCTTGTACCGGAGCCATTCAAACGAAAGCCCCCAGACCTGACCAAAACGGATAACCTTTTTTCCCAGGGCTTCCAGCAAGAAATACCAGGACGTGGATTTCCGCACCAGGGTATAATCAACATCAAATATATGTATCATGAAGACCTTAAATGAAATCCAGATACCGGCATTCCCGCAGGGCCTGTACCGCGTGGACACCCCGCATTTCTTCGGGAAGCAGCCGGGCCATCTGACCCATCAACTCTCCAAGCATAAGCTCCCTGGTTGCCCTGTCCGGCCGCCGTTCACACTTGAAACGAAAAGGCCGCCCCACCTTGAAACAAAAGGGAGTCCGCCTGAGACGGCGGAGATTAGCCCAAATCCGCTCCCCCCCAAAATGGACCACCGGGAGCACCGGCGCGCCGGTATAGAGGGCCAGTTGAATAATTCCCGCCCTTCCCCTTCCCAGCACGCCGTTTTTGCTCCGGGTTCCTTCGGGGGCCATGCAGACAAAAAAGCCCCGCTCCATAGCTTCCCGGACCCGCCGGAATGATTCCCGGTAGGAACCGGCCCGGTTTATGGGAATGGCTTTGTAGGTATTAAATAAAAAGGACATGATCGGGTTATTCCAGGTTTCGGACTTTGCCAGCCCCGTCATAAGCAGGGGATAACTGTGGGCTACCAGAATGGGCACTTCCAGAAAGTTGATATGATTTATCGCCACAATCACCGGGGGAATAGCCGTCAGGGTTTTCACAAATTCCCGGCTGTCGATATTACAGAGGGTATCAAAAACTCCTTTGATGATCCGGTTTACTATGGCCCGCCGTACATCCATATTTCAAGCTCCTATCAATCGTAAGACCCCGGGCAGGCAGCTTACCTCAAGTTCCTTACCCTCCAGGCATACGGTTTCGCCGTCGCAATGGGCGGCCATGCCCCCGGTCAGGGCTTTCAGGTGAAGATGGGCCCCCCGGTCCATAAACGTTTCCTCACATTCACCCTGGGCGCCTTTTGGGTATTTAAGAACGATTTGTATAAGCCGCAGCCGGGATTTGGGATGCCGGATGGTACAAATATCCAGAAGGCCGTCGTCCAAAAGCGCGTTGGGCCCCATAAAAAAAGTGCCTCCCATACGGCGGCCGTTCATGATGGAAACAATGGCGACCGGATTGGTGGTCTCTTTACCGTCGTATTTGATTTGAACCACCGGCGGCGCTTCATACCGGGCCACCGTGATAATGGCGCCCAGGGCGTAGGAGAGGCTGGAATGGATTTTTTTCATCTTTGCCGCTTCAAAACCAACTTTGGCGTCAAAACCTATCCCCAGGCCGTTAACAAAATACCGGCCTTCGGGGAAAAACCCGCCTTTGACAAAACCGGCGTCCAGGGGCCGGACCTTTTTTTGCAGGAGAATATCCAGCGCCTTTACCGGTTCCGGGGGAATTTGGGCGGTACAGGAAAAATCATTCCCCCGGCCTATGGGGAGCAGGCCGAAAAAGGGCGGTTCCGGCGGCGGCGTTTGCCGGGTTAAAAGGCCGTTAACCACCTCGTTACAGGTTCCGTCCCCCCCGGCGGCAATAACCGCATCCCCCGGCGGACAATTCCGGGCTATTTCCAGCGCGTTGCCCGGCCCGGTGGTGAGAATTATCTCAAAATTCTGTTTATGCTGTTCAAGATAATTTTTTATGATCGGATAATGGCTTATGGCTTTCCCTTTTCCCGCCACGGGATTCAGGATAATCCACAGTTTTTCAAAAACCGGTACTCCCATAGCTACAGTGTACTATACAATACCGGGAAATGACAATTGGGTCTCTATCAGCCGGGACTCCGTCAAGCCCCCGGCTCAGAGGCCGGGCGGAAGTTCTTCCAGTAAGTCCCCGGCGCCGGAGGCCAGGGCCCTGAGAATTCGCCGCTTTATCGCGCCGGAACCGCCGGTAATGGCCGCCAGGGCCTTCCGCACATCCCGCCGCCGGGACCTGGCGCCATAGGGGCAGGTACAGGCCGCCTTGAGGATTCCCAGTTCCCCGGCGCAGGCGATAAGCTGCTGTTCCTCAATATAGCCCAGGGGCCGGATAAGGCTGACCGGGTATTTCCGGTATTTCAGGAGGATGGGCATGGCGGAAAGTTCCCCCTTGCCCGTAAGGTTCATAAAAAAAGTCTCGATAATGTCGTCCAGATGATGCCCCAGGGCGATTTTATTGTACCCCTGTTCCATCGCGTATTTGAGCAATTCGGTCCGCCGCTGGGTGGAACACCAGTAACAGTTCATCTTCTCCCCCTCCTTGAGCCGGCCGATGACCGGGACAAAAAGGTCGGTAAAGGGGATTTCCCATTCTTCCAGCTTTTGGGCGAGGATGGATTTTTTACAGCAGGCGCAAAAATCGCTGGAAATGTGGACGGCCCCCAGTTCGTAGTTTTTTTTGATGCTCTGTCTGAGACCCGAAAGGGCCCAGGCCAAGACGGTGGAATCCTTGCCGCCGGAAACGGCGATGAGGATCCGGTCCCCGTCCTCGATGAGCCGCCGCTCCAGCGCCGCCTTGGCGGTCAATTTTTGCACGATCCGGGAAGGATGGGCCCGGCGGATGAACCGGTCAGCCACAGGAGGCCGCCTGTTCCGGGGCCCGCGTTTCGCGGCCTACCGGAGCCGGGCCCTGGGCGCTTTCCCGCGCCCTTGCGCTTTCCCGTGCCCTTGCGCTTTCCCGCGCCCTTGCGCTTTCCCGCGCCCCGGCGGTTTCCTCGGCCTTCCCGCCGAAACGTTCATAACAGTCCCGGATTACCAGGCTTGCCAGAATCATCCCCGCCGCCGCGGTTACCGGCACGGCGCTGCCGTTGATCACCTTTTTGCTTGAACACCACTCGATGTCCTTTTCCCCGGTATTCCCGCCTTTCCCGGCGGGGCAGAAACAGCGCCCCCCGGCGGCGCCGCAGGAAACGGGAATTTCCCCGTGGAGGGGGAGCCGTTCATCGCTGAAAACGGCGGTAAAATCCCCGCTAAAGCCCCGTTTCCGCAGGCCCTGCCGGACAAGCCGGGCCAGGGGGCAGCCCATGGTGTCCCAGACCGAGGCGGCCCGCAGCCGGGTGGGGTCGAGCTTCTGGGCCATTCCCATAGACGAAAAGAGCTTTGAGCCCGCGGCCACGGCGTATTCGATTAGATCCAGTTTATAGGTAAGGCTGTCAATGGCGTCGATACAGTAGTCCGTCTTTTCAAGGCCGAAGATCCCGGCGTTTTCCCGGGAAAAGACCCGTTCCCAGGGGCTGACCGTACAGCGGGGGTTTATCTCCAGCAGCCGCGTTTTC
This sequence comes from Treponema sp., assembly GCA_031266635.1. Lineage (GTDB taxonomy): Bacteria > Spirochaetota > Spirochaetia > Treponematales > Breznakiellaceae > JAISAN01. The sequence goes on from JAISAN010000254.1 coordinate 14,776, forward strand.
AGGGTTTCGGCCTTGGAAAGGCCCAGGGTTTGGCTGGTCGCCTGAACCTGGCGGTTGATATTGGTAACGCAGACCCGGTCGGAATCGACAATATGGATGTTCCCCACCCCCGAGCGGGCCAGGGCTTCGGCGCACCAGCTCCCTACGCCGCCCAGGCCGAAAACAAAGACCCTGGTTTTCCCCAGGGCCTCAATGACGCTTGCGCCGGTCAGGAGGGAGAGCCGCTGAAACATGGGGTTTATGGCAGAGCCCGCCCCCGGCAAAACGCCGCTCATATCAGGCGGGCTCCCGGTTTTTAAGATACCGCTCTTCCTCGCTGAAAATACAGCCACAGTACTTCTGCCGGTAGAGCCCCAGGTTCCGGGCCTTTTCCTGCCCCGCCCGGAAGAGGGGCCGGAAATCCCGGTACAGAAAGACGGTGCCGTATTTTTCCGCCGCCGCTTCCCCGGCCCGGCGGATCCCCTCGTGGTTCTGCCAGGGGCTGATAAGGAGGGTGGTGGAAAAGCCGTCGCAGCCCCCCGCCGCGGCCAGGGCAGCGGTCTTCTCCAGCCGCGTCCGGTAACACCAGTCGCAGCGGGCCGGCCCCTCCGCCCCCGTGCCGGGGAACACCCCCCGGATAAAATCGCGGAGCCCGTATTCATCAATATTAGTGAGCGCCAATTCCTGATCCGCCGCAAAGCGGATCAGGGTATCCCGCCGGGCCATATACTCCGTATAGGGGTGGATATTGGGATTATACCAGAGCAGATCGGGCCGGAGCCCCTCGTCCACAAGGCTTTCCGCACATGCCACCGTACAGGGCGCGCAGCAACAGTGGAGCAGGAGTTTCATGGACTTTTTTCCCCCGCCCCCGCCGCGGGCCGGTATTGTTCAAGGGCCCGGGCAAACTGATCCCCGCAGGAAGTTTGTTTTTTCCCGCACCTAAGCCCTTTAAGCTTGCGGATAAGCTCCTCCGCCGGCAGCCCCTCCGCCAGAATGGAAAGGGCTTTCAAATTCCCGTCGCAGCCCCGGTCAAAGGAAACGGAATATACTTTGCCATCCTTAATGTCAAAATGAATTGCCGTGGAACAGGTTCCCTGGGTTTTATACTCGTACATGGATACAATATAGCAAGGGGCCGGGGAACTTGCAATGAGAACCGGTTTGCCGGGTGATCTCCGTGGTTAAAATTCTTCTCCATGAATTAGATAAACCGTCCCGGACTTATCCCGAAGACTTCGGACAGTTGATACGCGGTTTTACGGCTTATGGGCTTTGCGTTATGCTCCATATTGGAAATCTTCTGTTTAGTTACGCCGATCCGGGCCGCCAGGTCCTCCTGCGTCATGTTGTGCAGCGTCCGGTAAAAGCGGAGGGTGTCTCCGGGCGTTTCCTTTTCCTTCATTTCCCGGTACCAGTCCATTTCCGTTACGGGCATCGTTTCCCCATCCTCAAAAATAGACAGAGCGGGACCGAAATCCTTTTTCAGAAGTTTAAGATATTTACCGGGAATCTCCCCCTGTACGGTAAACTCAATAGGGGGCTTTTTCACGACTGCCAACATATTCAACCTCCACGACATACGAGCCGTTCTCATTGCACCAGACGGCGACCCAGCTATAGGCAAGATGACAATGATACCGGTCTTTGCCCAGCTTGCTGTCGTTTGGGTATTCGGGGCGTACCGGGCCGGTTTCCCGAATATCATTTACCAGATGGAACAGTGTCCGTTTTGCGTTATCGGGCATTTCCCGAAGCGTCTTTTCCAGTTTTTTTGGCATACGGACAATGTATTCCATAATAGAAAATGTAATAGATTATTTATTACTTGTCAAGAAGGTATAAAAAGAATAGTGGGGTTTATGGGGCTGTTTCTTGCCCCTCTTAACAGCCCTGCCCGCGCGCCCTTGACCAAAAATATCCCCCGGTATATAGCGCCTTTTAGAGGTGAGGCAGTTTCAAAGCGCCGGATTTTGAAATTGGCCCAGGTTTATACCATGATGAATTATTTTGTAAATT
>JAISAN010000271.1 GCA_031266635.1 Treponema sp.
GTCCGGGGGCCCAACATGGCTATAGTGTGGAGCGACCGGGGCCAGGGGGTCCGGGCGCCGGTGGTGTTTTACAACCGTTCCAACGAGGCGGCCCAGCGGCTTAAACCGGGCAGCTTCAACTGGAACGAAATTTTCAGCCGCGGCGTCCGCTGGTTCCATTCGGGGGGTATTTTTTCCGCCCTTTCCCCCACCACGCCGGAACTGGTCATTGAGGCTATGGAAGCCGCCAAAAAAGCCGGGGCGGTGGTGTCCTTTGATCTAAACTACCGGGCCAAACTCTGGGCGGTCGCGGCGGCGGAACAGGGGCTTAGCGCGGCCCAGGCCAGCGAGGGGGCGGCAAAGACCCTCCGCAAAATCGCCGGTTTTGTGGATGTGCTGGTGGGGAATGAGGAAGACCTCCAGAAGGGGCTTGGCCTCAAGGGGCAGGATGTGGAAACCAGGGGAAAGCTGGACCCTTCCAGTTTTTTTGCCATGATGGAAAACGTGGTAAAGGACTTTCCCAATGTCAAGGCGGTGGCTACCACACTGCGGGAAGTACATTCCACCAACCGTCATTCCTGGAGCGCGGTGCTCTGGCTTGACGGCAAAAGTTACCAGGCCCCGGCCTGCGAACTTGATGTGTATGACCGGGTAGGCGGCGGCGATGGTTTCGCGTCGGGTCTCTTGTACGGGCTCTTGAGCGGCAAAAGCCCCGAAGAAGCCCTCAAACTGGGCTGGGCCCACGGGGCGCTGCTCACCACCACGCCGGGGGATACGTCGATGATGAACCTGGAACAGGTAGAAGCTTTTGCCAAAGGCGGGTCCGCCAGGATTCAGCGGTAGTTGCGGCAGCTAATGGGGATCGCCGGGAACCGGGGTTTAGGCGATCCCCAATGACACTACCCCACTACGATTAAAGCGGAATAAGGAATAATTATGGGAATACTTGGAGTTATCAACTCTGATCCGGCGGTTAAACGGCTCATAGAAACCGCTGTTAAGGAAACTCCGCAGGGCAAACACGATCTGCGGTTTTTTTTCGATACGGAAGAAATTTTTGAATTTTTGAGTTATGACCTGCCGGAAATTGTGATCATAAATTTCTCAGATCCGCTTATTGATATTGACAAAGTGGTATCCCGTATTCAGGATGATAAATGGATCCTGAATTTCGGCATTTTGGGACTCTATTCCCAGGAGAAAGACAACGAAGAATCCCTGTTAAAAAAGTACAAGCACCTGAACGTACTTGCCATGCTGGACAATTACCGGCTCCGTTCCCACCTGGTGAAAAACATCCAGATTATTGAACAGAATTACCAGCTTATTTTTCAGCGGGAATTTTCCCGGAACCTTCTGGACGGCGTATCGGGGAGTTTTTCCATCAAAAACGATATTCTGGCGGTGCCCCTGTATGCGGGGATCGCCGCCACCATCCTGGCCCAGCGGGGGCTTATCAACCCGGATAACAAGATGCACCTCCAGCTTGCCCTGGGAGAACTGATTGTTAACGCGGTGGAGCATGGCAACTGCGGCATTACCTATGAAGAAAAGGCCCAGGCGATGGCAAATGGTTTGTCGGTAGTGGAATTGGTGGCGGAACGCTGCAAAGACCCGCTGATCAGAAACAAAAAAGTGGAATTTATCTGGGATATTCTCCCGGAGGAAAGCGTTTTTGTAATCCGGGATGAGGGGAAGGGCTTTGACGTGCGGGCCCATCTCAAAAAAATTACCAACCAGGACATGATGAGCCTTCATGGCCGAGGGATCAGGATGGCCTCCGCCCTCTCTACGGAACTCAAATACAATGAAAAAGGCAACCAGGTAACCCTGATCCTTAAACACGATACGTCGGTGGAACACGAAGTCCCGGTGGGTTTTTCCCGCGAGCAGGTGCTAAATGTAAAAAAAGGCGATATTGTCCTGCGGGAAGATGAGCCCAGCGATTATCTGTATTATATTGTCAGCGGCCAATACACGGTGTTTCATAATCTGAAACAGGTGGGGATTCTTTCGCCGCAGGATATTTTTATGGGAGAGATCGCGTTCCTTCTCAACCAGCGGCGCTCCGCGTCGGTCCGGGCCGAGAAACCGGGAAAATTGATCCTCCTGACCCGCAAGAATTTTGTCAGTATCATCCGGGAATATCCCCATTACGGCATATTTCTGTCCAAACTGCTGGCTAAACGGCTGGTCCGCAGCAACGATCAAAACGCGACGCTGATGGAAAAAATACGGGGTTAAGGGTACGCGCCGCCATAGGCGTACACCTAAGGATTTCCTGGCCCAATTCGGATGGAGAAAACATGAATTTTCTCCAAAAACGGCGCTACCTGTTTTTTACGGCATCAAGAGCCGCGGACAGGGCTCCTTCCAGCAGTTCCGCCGGGGGTTCCTGAATATGCCCCAGCTTTTTCATATCTTCCACCAGAGACCGGGACGCCGCAATATCCGCCCCGGCCTGCTGGTACACGTCATCCCAGCTAAGTTTGATCCGGGCCACCCCTTCCTTTATGGCCTGATCCGCCACATCCGCCGCCTCCTGGGCGAAGACCCCGGTCTCCTCCATAGTAGCGACGATGTTATCCGGTGTGATGCCCCGCTTTTCCGAAAAGTCCGCGATCGAGTGGGCGCAGCGGATCGCCATGCCGTCGGTGATTTTTTTCGCCCGCACCAGAAGGGCCCCTTTCAGGATGCCGGGGAAACAGACCGAATTGTTCACCTGGTTGGGGAAATCCCCCCGGCCGGTGGCGACGATAAAGGCTCCCTCCTCTTTGGCGGCATAGGGCCAGATCTCGGGCACCGGATTGGCGCAGGCAAACACAATGGCTTTGGGGGCCATAGCCCGCACCCATTCCCGCTTTACCGTGTCGGGGCCGGGGGTGGAAAGGGCGATCAGCACATCCGCCCCCTTGATGGCCGCTTCAATGGACGGCGCCCGGCCGGGATTGGTCCTCTCGCAGAGTTCCCATTTCCGGTAATTCCGCCGGTCCCCTTTGATGTCTTCCCGGCCCAGATGGAGGCTGCCTTTGGAATCAAATACCGTCATCTTCGCGGGGTCTCCCCCGTCGCTAAGAATCAGCCGGGCGATGGTGGTGTTGGAAGCCCCCGCCCCCAGCAATACGATCTTTGCCTCGCTGAGTTTTTTACCCGCCAGTTTCAGGGCGTTCAGCAATCCCGCCAGGGTGATGCAGGCCGTCCCCTGGGCGTCGTCATGCCATACGGGAATGTCGCAGGCTTCCCGGAGTTCGTCCAGCACCCTGAAACAGTTCGGCTGGCTGATGTCCTCCAGGTTTATCGCCCCAAAAGAATGTTGGACCATTTTTACAAATTCTATGATTTTTTCCGGGTTGTTTTTGCCGTCGGGCCCCCGGGAATCAACGCAGAGGGCTACCGCGTCCACGCCCCCCAGATACTTCATGATCATCGCCTTCCCTTCCATAACTCCCAGGCCGCCGGGAGGCGTACAGTCCCCGTCTCCCAAAACCCTGGTGGAATCGGACACCACGGCCACCAGGTTCCCCCGGTTGGAAAGGGCGAAAGAGCTGTCCCGGTCTTCCCTGATGGTGGTGGAGATTTTGGAAACCCCCGGCGTGTACCACACGTTAAACCAGTTCAGGCCGGAGAGCCCGCATTTGGGTACGGTCTGCATTTTCCCGCCGTAAAAGCGGTGGGCCTCCAGGGAGAGATTTTTCAGAAACAGCGTTTTGGCCTGGGCCTTTTGTTCTTCGGTAAAATCCGGGGGAAAGAGGCTGTCCAAATTTTTGAGGGCCGGATCAATGTTCATACATCCTTCCTTTAACCTTTTACCGCGCCGGCCATCATCCCCTTAACCAGTTTGTCCTGCCCAAAGATATAAAGGAGAATAACCGGCAGGGAAGAAAGGATCAGAAGCGCCATAATAAGGGGGATATTGATGGTATATTGCCCCTGATATTCCCAGACCGCCAGCGGCAGGGTGCGGGTTTCCGGCGACTGGGTCAGAACCATGGCAAAGCTGAATTCGTTCCAGATGACAACGCCGTTATAAATGGCCAGGGTCGCAAGGCCGGGTTTGGCGAGGGGAAAAATAACATGAAAAAAAGCGCGGAATTTGCCGCATCCGTCAATTTCGGCGGCTTCTTCAATTTCCCGGGAAATTCCCGTCATAAAGGCGGTCAATATAAAGGTTGAAACCGGCAGATTAAAGGCGACATTCGGCCCGATAAGAGCCCAAATGCTGTCGTAGATGCCGGCCCTGATGGACATGGTAAATACCGGAATCAGGGTAATATGAATAGGAATGGACATGGCCGCTACAATGAGCGCGTAAATGGGCCGGTTCAGTTTGAAACGCATCCGTGCCAGCGGATAAGAGGCGAAAGCGCTGATAAAAAGCAGCAGGCTAAGGGATATGCCCAATACCAGCACGCTGTTAAGAAAATATTTATAAAACCCGCCTTCCAGTACTCTGGCGTAATTCCGCAGACTGAAAACCTCGGGCAGTTTGAAAAGGCTGCCGCTTAAAAATTCCCCCTGCGATTTTAGGGATGTAAGAAACAGATAATAAAAGGGGCCCCCGGCAATGACCAGCCAAACCAGGGAAAAAAACACCGCCAGGCACCAGAAAAAGGAGAACCCCGGCCCTTTGTGGATAAGCTTCCGCCCGGCCATACTAAAGCTCCGCCCTTTTGTTCAAAGCGGTAATGGTGATCATGGCTATGATGGTGATGAGCAGAAACATACCGCAGGCAACTGCCGCCCCATAGCCCATGTTGAATTTGACAAAGGATGTTTTATACATCATGGTCGCCATAAGTTCCGTGGAGACTCCTGGCCCGCCGCCGGTCATAACAAATACCAGATCAAAATATTTCAGAGATCCGATGATGGAAATGGTCGCCCCGCTTATAATGGTAGGCTTTAGCAGGGGCAGGGAAATCCGCCGGAAATACTGGCCCCGTGTGGCGCCGTCAATGCAGGCCGCCTCGTAAAGTTCAACCGGAATGGTTCCGTAGGCGGCCAGGTACAATACCATATAGAAGGGAATGTACTGCCAGCATACCACGCCGATAACGGTAAAAAGCGCGTAGCCGGGACGGCCCAGAAGATCCACGCTCCCGCCGCCAAAAAGTTTCGATATGGAAGAAATAAGCCCATAGTTCGCGTCCAGGGCGAATTTAAAAAGAATCCCGATGGCCACCGAAGAAATCAGGTAGGGCAGGAACCAGACCACCTTAAATACAAAGCCCTTTCGCCCGGTAATATCCAGAAAAGTCGCCAGGGCCAGCGCGAAAGGAACCTGAAACAGCAGGGACATAAACATAATAATGACATTATTGCCAAAGGCCATCCGGAAATTCCGGTCCATGATTAATTGCTTCCAGTTATCAAGACCGATAAATTTCCGGTCCTGACTTATACCGCTCCATTGGGTAGTGCTGGTAATAAACGAATCAATAATCGGATAGGCGATAAAAACGGCCAGGAAAAACAGGGCCGGAAACAAGAATGCCGCTGACGCGATCCGGACTTCGCGCCGCCGGGCATTTTGCAGGGAAAGGGTGATAATCCTGTTTCCGGTCATATATGCCCCTATTTTTTAAGATAGGCCGCCTGGGCTTCCTGAAGCCGCTGGGCCGCGGTCTCAGGCGTCATGGTTCCGCCAAAAATTTCCTGCGAGGTGGTTTTGTGAACTTCCGCCACTTCAGGAGACAGGGACTGATCGTACCAGAGCTGAATATCCGGGGCCGCCCGGACCTGTTCAAAAAGCTGGGACAGGATCGGATCGGAGAGATTAACCGATTTGACCGGAGGGATGCGCCCGGCCGCCGTCCGTTCCGCCACCGCCTGATCGTCCAGAAGGTAATCCAGCAGTTCAAAGGCCTTGCCGGGATTCGCGCAGGTATTGGAAATATGATAAAAGTTGTCGCCCACAGTTCCTATAACCGTGGCGGGATTCCCCGCGCCGGATTCATCCTGGGGGAACTGGAAGGCCCCCAGTTTTTCGGCAAAACCGGGATTTTCACCGTACACATTCGATACAAACCAGCTCCCCATAATGGTCATGGCGGCGTCGCCGGTATACAGAAGCTGCCGGGACTGCCCGGAATCTTCGTCAAGGCCGTTGAAGCCCGGATTAAAATACTTCTTGCCTACCCATTCGTTGATCTTCCGGCCCGCGTAAATAAACGCGGGGTCCGTAAACGAGCCGCTGCCGTCAACCGCCCGGATAAAGGGCTCCACCCCGCCATTGCGGGTGGCGAAGTACATAAAATACATGGAGCCGGTCCATTGGGTCTTGTTCGCGAGGCTGAAGGGTATAATGCCGTTGGCAACCAGGGTATCGCAGATCCGTTCCAGTTCGCCGATGGTGGCGGGAACCGTAAAGTTAAACCGGTCAAAAATTTCCTTGTTGTAGAACACGGAGCAGACCGCCACATTTTCCACCGGCACGCCCCATGTTTTGCCGCTCCAGGTGGCCTGGGCAATACCCGCGTCCAGATACTTGTCTTTTTTATTACCGGCGTTCAGGTAGGGGCTCAGATCAATGATAACCCCCGCTTTGGCGTACTCATACATCGGCCCGCCCGACCAGGATATAAAAATATCGGGCAGTTTCCCCGAACTCATGGCCACCGCAAGCTTTTGTTTATAGGCGTCATTCGTTACAATGCTCACATTAACTTTAATGTCGGGATTGGCCTGCATAAACCGGTCCACCGACCCCTGGATCAAAGCCGGCCCCGGCTCGGTGGTCTGTATATGCCAGAGCTCCAGCGTATTGGCGGAAGCCGCGCCTTTCGGTTTACACGCGGAACAGAGCATCCCCGCGGCCGCAAGCAGAACCAAACAAAAAACAGCGCTCTTTTTTGAAACATTCATCATCGTTTCCTCCCATAAAATAGAGTTATTCAAGACTATTATCAAATCCGGCCCTTGTCAATTCATGGTACCGCGCCTTATGTGGTATACTTGATCCGATAACCGAAAGATAAAGGAGGACTATCATGGAATTACCGCTTCGTTTAAGGATGAAACAATCGCCGCGGATCTGAACAGGGCGCTGGATATTCTTTCGGCGGCGCGGAACGACAAAAACCGTAATCTTGCCGTCTCGCTTCCCGGCGCGGGCGAACGGA
>JAISAN010000032.1 GCA_031266635.1 Treponema sp.
GGAGAGGGCCGCCGCGTCCGCCCGGGAAACCGGGGCCGCGAAGTCCCCCTCGTCCCGGGGGCGGCGCAGGGACAGGGAAGCGGGGGAAAGAAAGCTGAGACGGTAAAGGCCGTGGGCAAGGCGTTCCCGCAGTTCTCCGTTGCCTGAGTAGAGCGCCTTTATCAGAATGCCGAGTTTACCCGCCACGGTGCTGTCGGGCTCGATATACGCCCTGATTATCTCGGTGCTGACCCGGGAATACTCCGCGTTCCGCCGGTCTATTTCATCCTCCAATGGGTCCACCGAGCGGAGATCGTCCCGTATGTCTTCCAGCATGGACGTGAGCCTGTTCCGGCAGTCCTCCCTGGTGGTCTGGAGAATCCGCAGGTACTTGCCCGCGCTTTCGGCGAGCCAGGCTTCGTCCCGGAGCAGGGCGTTTACCTGCCGGTAGATGCTTTGGCGGTAGCGGGAAACATTGTCCGATGTTTTAAGCCGTTTGTAGGCCTTGTCCAGCACTTCCCCGGCGTAGAGGTCGTAGTGTTCGTGCAGAACCTCGCTGGCCCTGGACCGCACCGCCTCGGCGTTCAGCTTGTCGTAGTGGCCCTTGATGCTCTGGGACAAGACTTTGAGGGAATCGATGAGCGCCCTGGCCTCCTCCCTGGCGTTAAGGACCATGAAGTGGCCGTTCTCTTTTATGGTCTCCCCGCAGAGGGAGGAATAGACATTGACCACATGGCTTTCGTATTCGGTCTTAAGCCCCTCGTCAACCCTGACCAGGGATTCAAAAAAGGGCCGGCCCCAGGGGGTGATGTTGATAACCCTGGTAAAGTCCGCGAGGGTTTCCTCGCCGAGCCAGCCCGCGGCAATGAGCCGCCGCAGAAAACGGTTCGCCGCTTCCCGCTCGTCAAAACGCCTTCCCTGGGGGGATTCGCCGGAAGCGCCGTTGCCGCCGGCTCCGGCCCTTTCGCCGCCGGTATCTTCGGCGCCAAAATCAAGCTCCGGGGAACCGTCTTCCGTCTCCGCCCCTTCCGGGAACAATCCGGCGGCGCTGGAGAGCCCGGCGACGACCCCGGTTTCAGGTTCCCCGGCGTCGTCGCTTTCCTCGGCCAGGGTGTCCCGGTGGAGCGCGAGGTAGCCGGTGAATTCCCGGATCACCAGCTCCCGCTCAAGGCCCCTGGTGTTCTCCTGAAAAAGCCGGTAGTACAACACCAGAAGGGCCGCGTAGTGCCGCCGGTTCACCCCGGCCAGGGGAGAGAAAAAATTTTCAGGTAGTATGGAAAAAACGCCTTGACCCGCCGGCATGGTTCAACGGTAGGGGAAGGGGTTTTCTTTGTCAAGGGCGCGATTTGGCGCCCCGCCCTGCCCTTCTCTTCGCTTGATAAATTCGGAACAATGGCGTACAATAATTCAAGTACGGATTGTCGCGTTACGCATAGCCCCCACTGCGAATGAAGATTGGAGGTATAAAAATGAAAAAAACAAAGCCTGGATTTATGGGGAAAAGCGAGCGTCGAACCGCTTCTTCAAGAGCCGTTCACAAAACCAACCGGGTTTTGGGAAAGACTCAACTATTTGTTCTTTTCTTTTTTGTGGCGGTAAATTCACCGATGTTTTCTCAAATAACGCTTGATTCAGCACTCGCCGGAGCCGTACAGGAGTTAAATTCAAAACTATATCCGGGTACAACCATTGCCGTGGTTAATTTTAATTCCGCTTCGGAACGGATGACAATTTTTGTTATGGAAGAATTAAACAGGCTGTTTGTCCAGACGCAAATATTTACAATAGTTGAACGAAACCAAATTGATCTGGTCCGGGAAGAGCTTGATTTTCAGATGTCCGGTGAAGTAAGTGATGAAACATTTCAGGGCATAGGACACATGCTTGGAGCAGAAAGTATTGTCACCGGTTCTATTGAACGAGTCGGCAAAGTATACCGTTTTCGCGTCTGGGCTATTGATGTACGTTCCGCGCAAATTGGCGCGTCATATTCCGCGAATGTAGAAAATGACCGGATAACAGCGTCTCTTATGGGCGTTGCCGCGGATTTAGTGGGTTTAAGCGACTATACTCCCGTGGAACAGCACGGAGCCTTTTTATTGAATTTAATTCCCCTGGGCAGTGTCGGCTCGTGGATGATGGGTGATTGGAAAGGAGCGATCCTAAGCAACGGCTTACAGGTGGGGGGCTTTGGATTAATGGTGATCGCCAGCACCTTAGGCATGATACCGCCGGACAAGGAAGACTTTAGAAGTAATGGAACTTTTGACCAGGAAGGATATGATAATGCGGACTGGGATTTTACTCCCTGGGGGATAGCGGTGTTTTACAGCGGATTAGGCGCAACGCTCGTGGGTTATATTTTTAATCTGGCAAGACCGTATCACGTACATAAACCACCACCCAAAAACGTACAACTATCGCCTGATAATTTACATGTAGCTTATATTCCTAACACCTTTGATGGTACGGGGGAAAAAATACGAATCACCTATAAAATAGAGTTGTGATGCACCGCGTTTTGCAAGACCTGCGCCGGACTTTAGTCCGCGGCAGCCAACAACAAAGCGGATGTTTACGAACCAGAGCTTCGCGTTGTCGAACATGTCCATTACGGAAGGCCGGTTGGTCCGGTAAACCATGAAAAAAGTACGCGCCGCGCTTATCGGCCTGGGCCGGATCGCCAGCCTCCTTGATGATGATAAGCTCCGGGAAAAACCCTGCACCCATGCGGGGGCCATTGCCGCCAACCCGGACTGTTTGCTTGCCGCGGACTGCGATATTGACGAAGTCCGGTGGCGTTCTTTTGCGGAGAAATGGGGGGTCCCGGTTTACGCCAACGCCGCCGAAATGATCGCCGCCCATCATCCGGAACTACTGGTCATTGCTACCCACCCGGACAGTCACGAACGGTACTGCCGCCTTGCCGTGGACCAGGCTGTTCCGGTGGTGATATGCTAAAAACCCCTGGCGGATACTCTTTCCCGTGCCCGGCGTATTGCCGCCCGGGAAAAATCCGGTACGCTACGGATTATCACCAATCACGAACGGCGTTATTCAGAAGATTATACCAGGGCCAGGGCAATTCTTGATGAAGGCAGACTGGGAGCGCTGTTAAGCGTTCAGGCCGGCCTGTATATGGGAAAAAACAAACGCCTCCTGGATGTCCTCTGGCATGACGGCACTCATCTGGCGGATGCTATCATGTTTCTGACCTCATCGGTGATGAAACATGAAAAAACCTGGGGAGCCAAACTGACCGGCCGGGAAGGTACGGCATGGCTTATGGGCCGTCTTGCCGGGGAAAGCGCCGAAAGCCCCTATGCCGAAGGTTTCCGTTCCCTGCAAAAAACCGTTTCCACCTTTGAAGGCCCCACCGGCTACTTCGCCAACATGACCGCGGACGCTCTTGCCTGCGTGCGGGATCCCGCCCGAAAACCCCGGTCATCCGCCATTGACGGCCTGCGGGTAATCGAATACCTCCATTCAGTAAAGCCCTGGTTTTATTAAAGAACAGACAGATTGACCCGCTCGGCCAATTAAATTATAGTAAATATTTACGGAGGGTAGGCTAGTGGCTATACCGCCAGCTTTGGGAGCTGGATGTCGGGGGTTCGAATCCCCCCTCTCCGAAAAAGTAACGCCTACCAAATAAATGGGGATTCGAAGCGGAGCCCCCGCCGACTAACAGGAGGAAGAGGCGCCAGGATGGCGCCGGCAGGGGGCGGAGCCGGGCTGGAAGGAGCAAGCAGGAAGCTTGCGACTGGAAGCCGAATCCCCCTCTCCGAAAAAAATAACATCTGTCAAATAAATGGGGGATTCGAAGCGGAGCCCCCGCCGACTAACAGGAGGAAGAGGTGCCAGGGTGGATTTTTCAACGTTGAAAAATCCAGGCCGGCAGGGGGCGAAGCCGGGCTGGAAGGAGCAAGCAGGAGGCTTGCGACTGGAAGCCGAATCCCCCCTCTCCGAAAAAGCTTTTACAAATCTTCGTCATCTTCTCCCGGAGGGAACATATAGAGGTCAGGCAGCTTAAAAGTCCGGCCCAGAGAAAAAGACGCGGCGGATTGAATTTCGCTGATCACCGGGATTTTGAAAAAGTGGTTCAGCGGCTCAAAATCCGGGGCTTCAATCTTGATGGAATATTCAAATATCCTATGAACATCCGCCGATTCCGCGGGAATGGAGCTGGGCCAGAAAGTGAAGGTTCCTTCGGTGTTGGATACAATGTGGTAGGGATTCTGCCAGTTGCTGTCTTTCATGGGGACCAGATCGCCGTTACGGTGGAGTTCTATCTTGACATTTGACAGGGGCGCAAAATTGACGCCGTTAAAGAGACGTCCCACAATGGTGGGGATATTAAAAACCGGCATATTTAATATGGCGGAGGCACTGGATTCTTTCTTATGAACAATATTCGGCCGCTGATTGTGATTTACCCGCTTGAGCCCCTCATAGATCAGGGACACAATATCCACATCTTTTTGCTGCTGTTCCAGGTTTTCCTGCTCAACCCGGGCAACGCCCCGGTTTGAAACAATATACCGGGGTTCGGTGCGGTTCAGCACATAACAAGCCGTATCCATACGGCATTGATAACAAAAACAGAGGTCATCAGGATTGCCTTCTTTGATGATGGAAGCAAATATCTCTTCCACCTTTGCAAAAACAATATCCTCCGTTGTATTGTGAATTTCCATAACTGTCTCCCTTATAAATGTAACCATTTTTTCTTTATATGCAATATGTCATAGAACCCCGGCAGGGCTTTTATTGCCGCTTCGTAGACCGGGTCAATAAAAACTCTGATAGTATATAATGTTTTGACAAAGGAATCCACTGTACCGGCGCTGAAAGCACTGGAACTTTCGGCAAAATAACGGCCCTCATCCCGTACAAAAAGGCCGGTTTCAAAAGAAACCGGTTCAGGTATGTCGATAATCACCGCCTCCGGTTTGACGGGAACGCCCTCGTCCCGCAGGTTCCGGGCAAGGTTTTCTTCACATTGGGACCGTTTGCCAAGATCCAAAAGACGTTGATATTCCGCCTGATAGGGAAATTCCGCCGCCACCGTATAAAGCCGGCCCTCCCGGAGTTTATCCGCCAGGTTGAAAAAGGGATGGGAACGGCTGTTCATCAGGGCAAAAAGCCCCTGGTCATCCAGATTGTAGAGTTCCTCCGGGACAATGACACCCGATTCAAGCCCTCCGAGAAGGGCTTTTTTGATCATCGCCGTGGCGGAACGGACCTGCCGGTGCCAGTAAACCGTCCGGTACATGAGGTATTTTGAAAAAAGGATTGATTCTACGCTGGGAATTCCCCGGGAATCAATATCCGCCCCCCGTTCCGGGTGGGGAGAAAGCCGGGAAAGAATAAAATCCACATCCTGGGCACCGTAAGGAACCCCACAGTACCGGGCGTCCCGGTTGAGGTAATCCAGTTTGTCCGGGTCCAGGACGCCGGAGAGGAGTTTCCGGTAAAAAAGCAGTTCCCGGTCAGCGCCGGGAAGGGCGGTATCCACAATGGCGGCAGTCAAGTCCGGGTCCGCCCCCGCCGCCCCTGCCAGGCTCTTTATCGGTTCGGAACGGATAATTTCCCCCGTAAGTTCCTCATGGGACCGGAGGGGCAGCTCTTTTAAAGAATGGGTATAGGGGAAATGGCCCAAATCGTGGAGAAGGCAGGCGCAAAGAAAGGAAGAAACCCCTTCACCGCTCAGCCAATCCCCGGCGCCCCGGCCGGCCAGATTTTCAAGCAAGCGCCGGCCCAGATGGTATACCCCGATGGAATGGCTGGCCCGGGTATGGGTGGCGCCAGGATAGACATTGAAGACCGGGCCGAGCTGGGAAATTCGAAAAAGCCGCATAAAAGGGCCGGACTTGGTCAACGCCGCCAGATCGGGGGTTAGGTAAATGTGTCCCCACAAAACATCCCGAATAGGATCAGTAAAACCCTCCCTCAGCGCGGCCAGAGGATCGCTATGCAACATACCGCATAGTATCTTTCCATCTTTTTCCTGTCCAGAGGAATTTGGCCCTTTGACCTTTCGGCCCCGGAAGATTAGAATAGAGCATGGGGAAATGCTGCGTATGTCAAAAATAATTGGAAAGCCGGTTTTATATATATTGAGGCTCTTTCAAAACTTCAGTTTTGAAAGAGCAGCCTTAGATTTAACAGGAAAAACTGTGCCTTTGGCCGGTTTTTCCAAAGTCAATTTCAAAATTAACCGAATTTTGAAATTGACTATATTCCTTGGATTTTATCTTGCGGCATTTGCCGCCGCCCAGGATAATCCTTCCGGGGGCGGGGAAATGGGCCGGAGTTCGATTCCCGACGCCCTGCGGTGGCCCCAGCGGGGTGAAGCCCCCCGGTATCCGGTAGATACGGTGATCGGCCCCCTTGGCCGGGGGGAGGTATCCGAAGAAGCGTATCTTTTTGCCCGGAAAGTTTCCGCCGCCCTGACCGCGGGAAACCGGGGCGATCCCAACCTTTCGGCCATGAACAGCGTGTCCCTGGAAGCTTTTATTTCAGAACTGAACGGGATAAGCCCGCGGAGCTATCGGCTGGGAAGCGGCCGGGAAGAACCGGACGGGGCCTTTTCTTTTCTGGTCCGCTTCCTTGGCCGGGAGCGGGGAATTACCGGGGAGTTATATATCAGGCCCCAGGCGCAAAAACCGGCGGAGGAGCCCAGGCCGCCTGAAACGGCTGAAGCGCTTGAGCCGGGCGGACAGGCCGAAGAGGCGGAACCGGCCGCGGTAGAAGAGGCCGGATTAGAAGAAGAAACCGCACAAGCCGAAACAGCGCCGCCGGTTGAAGCCCCGGTTGTTTCCGGCCCGGTGGTATGGTTGTTTGAGGATTTAATTTTGGAGGAAGCCCGGGAACGGAACGGAAATGTAGAGGAAGATACGGAAGTTTTTGATTTTCCTCCGTATGAACGGTTTTTCTAGGAAAGAACATGGCAACACCGATTAAGCGTATCGAAAAGGATTTTCTTCTCAAGGCGCTGTACGATGAACAGATTCCCATTATGTATCTGCGGGATCGGACGGAATATATTTTGATTCTGGACAAGCCCGCCAAAAGCGAGATGGTGTTTAAGGCGGACCGGCCCATCAACAGGCTGAAAATCAGGAATAAGCTGGACCTGATGTTTGATTACCGGGGGCAGGTGATTATTTTCACGGTAGAGGTAAGTTCTTTCAAAGATACCATCATTGTGGTGGACGCCCCGGACGCGCTTTATAAAAATCTTGACCGTTCCTATTCGCGGATAAATACCCCTTCGGAACTCCAGCTCCAGCTCACTTTTTTAGGCGACCGGTATTCCCTTTCTTTTCCCAAAGTGATGGAGTATGAAATAGAAAGCATAGGAGAATTTTTCCGGAATATGGATCCCCGGAATCTTTCGGGCCTTATCGAACAGATGGCGGGCTGGATAAAAGGTTATGCCAACGGCTACCGGCTGGTTATTTTTAAGGACGTAAAACCCTCCACCACGGAAGAGCGGATTGTGGCGGAAACGGGAAAAACCCTGTATTTGGCTTCCACTCTGGCGACTTTTCCCCACGCGGACCCCTATCCCAAAAAACGGCTGATCACCGAAGAAATGTTCAAGCGGTATCTGGAAAGTACCGGCGTGGATCTGGCGTATGTGGATGATGCCTGCATCCGGTTTATCAAGGCAAAATTCGACAGCGGGATTTTTTCCGATGCCTGGATACCTGTTCTTTTTCAGGAATACGTGATCGGTTATATCCATATCTGGATCAACAAGGAGGGGAAGCTCCCCTTTGATTACGGGGTCATTGATACCCTCTATCAGTTTGCCAAAGTCCTCGCCCATTCTCTCAAAGTGAACGGGTATTTTGAAAAGGGGAAACTGAAAAACGATCCTTTTGAGGGGAAGGTGATAGACATCAGCGCTTCAGGAGTGCTTTTTGCCTATCCTCATTCAAGCCTTTCCTCCGCGCTGATACCGGACAGCGAGCTGGCGGTCAAACTTGTCACCCCCAAACGGAACATCAGCGCCAATGCCCGAATCGTGCGGCGTTATAAAGATAACTCCCTGGGTTATTTTGGCTGCCGTTTTCTGGACATGGCCCCCGAAGATATGCGTTTTCTTTTTGAATACATTTACGGCAAGCCCTTTACCGATGTGGACGCCTCTTTTCTGACCGGTCAGGTTTAAGGAACCGCTGAAAACTGAAGTTTGTAGCGGTTCCCTTTAGACCAAGGCGTTTCCCAGCGCGGGCTGGGCCGAAAGCTCTTTGATTGCCTCGTTAATGTTTTCGTAAAGGGGAAAATACGCGGCCAGTCTGGTTTTTTCCATAACCTGCCTGACCGGCCCGTGAACATTGGTAATCGCCAGGCCCAATTTCATCTTTTTCATGGTCGATGAAATAAAAATAAGGGCGCCGATGCCGCTGGAATCAATGGATTTAACGTTGTTTACATTAATTATAAACCGTTCAACTTTTTTTTCAATCATCTTCATAACCAATTCTTTGAGCTGGTTGGAATAATATAAATCCATCACGCCTTCAACATCAATAATATAAATATGCTGATTAGTTCGAATTTTTATATCCATGAGGCCTCACTTGTTATTGGTTCTAAACTTTTTTCCCTGCCTTTTTCATCAGACCGGAACTTTTATCAACCGGACCTTAAAAAGGCCTCTCTAATAAATATTATCACTTTGCTATAGTTTCGTCAAATCAAAACCGCCAATAAAGCAGTTTTTTTTCACCAGTCCGCTTTTGGGCTCCTAGCGTTCCAGCTTCCGGTACACGTAGCGGTGGGGGCTGTCCGCGGCGGAACCCAGCTTCTGCCGCCGCCATTCGGCGTATTCGGACCAGTTGCCGTCGTACCAGATCACTTCCC
>JAISAN010000058.1 GCA_031266635.1 Treponema sp.
TTTATCCCGAACAGTGCGCCCCCCGGCAATTACCGGGGCTTTTTTCAAATACGCAACGCTTTTTTGTCCCGCCTTTATCATGGACATACTATACCATACCGCAAAAATACCTGTCAAGATGGCGCTTCATTTTAATTCGACGTTTATTTTCGCCTGGAGGTTCTGCTGAATATACTTGCGGATTCTGGCCCTCGCGTCCGGATCGATCCGCTGGGTAAAAAGCACCACGTAAATTTTGGCTGGTCCGTCCATCCGGGAACCAAAAATTATCCCCTCGGCCTTGAGGAGCATGGTTTGGAGTTTTATCTGGATGTTCTGAAACAGGGCGTTTTTGGTCAGTTCGGGGTCTACCTCAAAAGAACAGGAAAAACCCACTACGCTGATGTCTTTGATGGTTCCGTTGACAAAGGTGCCGTTCACCGGGAGGTTTACCGTGGTAAGGCTTTCGTTTTCCGTTGTTGCCCGGATATATTTCCGGCGGCCCTTGGCGTCCAGGGCCTTGAGAATATCCGCCACTTGTTTGATCACGCTGTTTATATCCGCCTTGAGAACGGTATACCCCCCCTGAACCTTGACGGAATTGATATATTTCCGCCGCAAAACCTCATCCCCGTTCACCGACAGGACACCGACGCAAACCTGGCCGGTTTCCGGGTTATTGAGGACCCCGCGAATCCAGGCTTCCCAGTCTTTTTCGCCCATCCCCTCGTCAATATCCGCAAAGACAATGGCATTGGCGTAGCGTTTTAAAACTTTGATCAGGGCGGCCTGATCCTTGACGATGTATACCTCATATTCCTGCTGGACAAGTTCTGTGATAATTTCATTCTGCACCGCCGCGGAAGGGTGGAGGAAAAATATCTTCTTCCCCAGGATATCCGGCAAATTATTGGTATTATTCATAGCCATATAATAACCCCCCCGCGCGTTTTTTTCCAGCCCCAAATTCGGTGCCAGGCACCAAATTCATCTGAAATATATTTGTTCAATCAAATAAATGGTATTTGCCAGGGATGCCACATCAAGTTTCTGGGGGGTACATAGATAGTGATGGAAGAGTTTTATCAGGTTTCTCTTATAATTTTGCGGTATTATGAGTTTTTTGTTACAATCCCCATTCCATGCTTTAAATATGGCCGAAAGATAGACTATGATAAAATACTCATTAGCCAGCCTGGAACGCCAGGAAATCTCATAAATTTTTGTTTCCGCAGGCCGATCGTTGAAAAACGGCTGAGTTATCAATATGGCTTTGATATAGAGGGCGGCTATTTTATGGTGGTCCATGAAAGAATCTTTGCTCTTTTCTCCGAACATTTCTTTTTTGAACCTGGCCGCCAGTTCATGGTAGGTCTTAACCAGCGGGCCGTTTTTAACATCCAGGATCGGTTTTTTCAGGCAGACAAACCGGCCCCCCGGCCTGTGCTGTATGTTAGTAAGGTATGCCAGGAAAAGAGACTCGATATGCGGGAACCATGTATCAGAACCAAACGACGATATATCTTGTTCCATGACAGATCCAAAAAATGGCTTTTCAGGAAATCAAATCATTCATTTCGGCTATGGTCGATTTAACGGCGGCTTCAATAGTTACGGTCTCGGCGGGAACAGAGGTATTCATGAAGCGCATTGCCTCTTCAAAATGCTCCTGTTCATCGGAAGTCATGATAGCGTCAGGATCACAATTTGCGAAATCATAGTCGTTGGTTGCCATTGGTTTCTCCAAAATTTATTTTCCGTTTACCCGGATATAATTATATTCCTTATAAAAATAGTAATAAAAGTCATCAACAAAAACAAGCGGTTCCCTTGTTCCACAAAGGTAAAAATACCCCCATTAGTTCATTTTCGGCAGGGGATTTGTGTTCTGAAGGGGCAGAAAACAAAACACCGCCATCTGGCCGGTAAACGTGGTCCGTCCTTTTCCGTGTCATTGGAGCCCTCCCTAAACCACGATAAAAGATTATCATCTTTTTACTTTCCTTGTAAAGTGAAAAAAATGCAGGAGCGGCGCAATTTTTTTATATTGAGTGTTTACAGGTTTGGGGTTTTTCCGTATTATCAGGTTAAAATATGCGGTTCAAAAATATTCCGGTGATTATCTTTTTTCCCTGGGCGGTATATGCCCTTTCCTGTTCCCGGCCGGCGGCGGCGCAGACGGAATTTGTGATGGGTACGGTTTGCAGTGTTAACCTCTACGAGGGGGGGAGCCGGGGGCTGTACGCCGCGGTTTTTTCCCGGCTCCGGGAGATTGACCGCGCTATGAACGCCAACGGGGAGGAGGGGGCCGGGGAAAGTGAAGTGGCGCGGATTAACCGGAATGCCGGTAAAGAGCCGGTGCGGGTTTCGGGGGATCTAATCGCCGTGCTGGACCGGGCCCTCCGGTATGCCGAACTCAGCGGGGGGGGCTTTGATCCCACGGTGGGGCCGCTGGTAAAGCTCTGGGGTATTGGTACTGAACGGGAGCGGGTTCCCCCGGCGGAGGAAATAACGGCGGCCCTGGCCCTGGTGAACTGGCGGGATGTACGGATTGATCACCAGGGGGGGACTGTTTTTTTGACGAAACCCGGTATGGCGATAGACCTTGGGGCCATAGCCAAGGGGTATGCCGCGGATGAAACCGGGGCGCTGGTAAAAAAGGCCGGTCTTGACCGGGGGATTATCGACCTGGGGGGGAATATTCTGGCCCTGGGGTCCCGTCCGGGGGCCGGGCCCTGGCGTATTGGGATACAGGACCCGGAACGGGAACGGGGGACGTATCTTGGCGTCCTGCCGGTCCGGGACAAAAGCGTCGTTACCAGCGGGGTTTATGAACGGTATTTTGAATCCGGGGGCAGGCGGTATCACCATATTCTTTCCACCGGAGACGGCTACCCGGTGGATAACGGCCTTCTGGCGGTTACCATTATGGCGGATTTTTCCATCGACGCCGACAGTCTTTCCACCTCTGTTTTTACCCTGGGCTATGAGAAAGGCCGGGCCCTGGTTGAATCTATCCCCGGCGCGGAAGCGATATTTGTTTTTGCGGACAAAAGTATCCGGGGCACCCAGGGGGCGATGGAAATATTCTCCCTCGCCAGCGGCCAGTACCGGATTGAGGATTGAGCGCCGGGGCGGTGTTTTCCCGGCGGCCCGGCGCGTTCATTCCGAAACGCGGCAATGCCTAGCGGGTTCCCAGCAGCTCTATCTCGAAAACCAGGAAGCTGTTGGCGGGGATAACGCCGTTGCCCATTGCCCGGTCGCCGTATGCCAGTTCCGGCGGTATTATCACCAGCCGTTTTTCCCCGGTTTTCATATCCAGCACCGCTTCATCCCAGCCGGGAATAACCCTGCCGGTTCCGGCCTGGAATTCCAGGGGCCGGCCCTGCACATCGGAACTGTCGAATACCTTCCCCGAAAGAAGCATCCCCTTGTAGGCAACCTGGACGGTTTTTCCCGCCTGGGGTTTTCCCCCGGTTCCTTCCTTCTGGATGATATACCGGAGCCCCGAGGGGGTCTGAACGGCCCGGGGGTATTTGGCGTTGATCTGGGCCAGGTCTGCCTCCCGCTGGGCCCTGGTTTTGGCGGTGGCGGCCGCGAGGGTTTCCTGCAGCAGCGTGTCAAAGGCCGCCTGGTCCGCCTTGAAGGCGTTTGCCAAAGGGCCGTTCCGGATGATGGTTATCCGCTCGATCTTGTCGCCCTGTTTGATGGCGTTTACCACGCTCTGGCCTTCCACCACCCGGCCAAACACCGTATGCCTGCCGTCCAGATGGGGCTGGGCGCTGTGGGTGATGAAAAACTGGCTGCCGTTGGTTCCGGGCCCGGCGTTGGCCATGGAAAGCACCCCCGGCCCGTCATGTTTCAGGCCGGGATCAAACTCGTCGGGAAAGCGGTAGCCCGGCCCGCCGCTGCCGTTCCCCGCGGGATCGCCCCCCTGGATCATAAAGTTATCAATTACCCGGTGAAAACTAAGGCCGTTGTAAAAGGGCCGGCCCCTGGCGGCGTTCATTTTACCCTCCGCCAGGGCGACAAAATTACAGACCGTCAGCGGGGTTTTCTGAAATTCCAGGCGGACCACAATGTCCCCCCGGTTAGTGCTAATCTGGGCAAACAGGCCGTTTCCCAGGGAGGAAACCGGGGAAGCCCCCAGGGCGGTTTCCGCCATCAGAACCAGTAAAAAACCGCCGCAGAATGAATATTTGTTGTATTTGCTCATATTCATATCCTAACACGGAAAAAGCTTCTGCTCAATGAGCCGCTTGGGTTCCCGGAGGGGGTTTTACATTTTTATCCGCCCCCGGAAACTCCGGGAGAGGGTGAGCCGGTCGGCATATTCCAGATCGCCCCCCACGGGGAGGCCCGATGCCAGGCGGGTAACTTCAATGTCAAAGTCTTTAAGGATTTTTTGCAAATACAGGGCGGTAGTATCACCCTCGACCGTGGGATTTAGGGCGAGGATCAATTCCCGGACCTCCGTTCCCCGGAGACGGTTCAAAAGCTGGCCGATGTTGAGATTGCCGGGGCCGATCCCTTCCAGGGGGGCGATAAGCCCGCCCAGTACATGGAAGAGGCCCCGGAATTCCCCGGAGACCCGGTGGCCGAAGGATTCCTCGATTACCCGGACATCCTGGGCCCGTTCCACCACGCAGATCACCGCATGATCCCGGCCGGGATCGGCGCAGATGGGGCAGGGATCGGTTTCGGTAAAACTGCCGCAGATCCGGCAGCGCCGGATGGCCTCGTGCAGTCCCGCCAGTTCCTCCGCCAGGAACCGGGCATACGCGGGGTCTCCGTCCAGAATGTGATAGGCCAAGCGGCCGGCGCTTTTTTTCCCCAGCCCCGGCAGCCGGGAGAGGAGGCCCACCAGCCGGTCAATGGCGTTGAGCCCCCGGACAGGTGATCCGGGAGGCGTACCGGCGTTTACTGGTTCGCTCATGACTGGCCCGGCGCGCCAAAACCCGGAAAACCGGGAATTCCCAGCCCCCCCGTCATGGTTCCCATCTCGCGGTTTATCGCTTCCTGTATTTTTTCCATCGCGTTGTTAAAGGCGGCGGCGGTCAGGTCCTGCAGCATCTCCCGGTCTTCCATGGCTTCGGGACTGATCTTCACCGCCAGAATTTCCATTCTGCCGTTCAGGCTGATTTCTACCATGCCCCCGCCCGCCGAACCGGAGGCGCTGATATTTACCATTTTTTCCTGAAAACTCCCCATCTTTTCCTGAATTTTCTGGGCGTTTTTCAGAATATCAAAGGGATTGATGTTCATAGTCCCCTCCGTCCGTTTTGATGATGACCCCCGGAAATACCTGAAGCACCCGCCGGGCCTGGGGGGCAAGATCCTGTTCCCCGGCGCCGGATGACACGGGGTTTCCCCCCGGTTCCTCCGCCGCCGGGCCTGCTCCGGTAAAACGGCTCCAGACGGGCTCGTCCTCTTCGGCATCATCCCCGGTTTCGCTTTCCGGTTCCGCCGCGGACGGCCCTTCGGATGTCTGCTTGTGCATCCTCGCCAGCCGCCGCTTGAAGTCTTCCGACAGAGAACCGGTTTCGCCGAACTGCACCGGGCTGTCCGCCACGCCGGGGCGCGGTCCCGGCGCGGCGGCTTTCGGGGGCTCCTGAAGGCCGGCGCCTGTTTCCGGGCCGCCGGGCGGGAAGGGGTTGTTCCCCGGCGGAGAAAAAGCCGCGCCGGTTCCGCCGGAAGTGCCCCCCAGGATAGTCCGGGCCGCGGACAAAGCCGAAGAAAGCTCCGGGGGCGATACCCAGCGGGTCAGCCAGGAAAGTTTTGATACCGCCGCCTCCAGTTCAAACCGGGGGGACACGGAGTAATGAATATCCCGGTAACAGTCCAGCAGCAGGGAAAGGGCCTGTTCCAGCCGGACCGGGTCAAGCCGTTCCAGCGCCAGGGCGGAAAACTGCCGGGGACTGTAGCCCAAAAGGGATTCCCGGAGGACGCCGTTTTTCAGGAGCAGAAGGCTCCGGTAATACCCCGCCAGATCGGTGATGCACTGCTCCACCGCCACCCCGGAGGCGAGAATTTCGTCAATTTGGGCAAGGGCCCCGGCGTTGTCATTGGCCGCGCAGGCTTCCGCCAGGGCGTTGAGTTTTTCCAGCCCCAGGATGCCCAGCTTTTCCCGGATCAGGGCGGTACGGATATGGCCCGCCGAAAAGGAAACCACCTGATCAAAAAGGGTAAAGGCGTCCCGAAGGCTGCCGGTAGATTCCCGGGCGATCCAGAACAGGGCCTCCTCATCCGCCTCTATCTTCATTTCGGCGCAGACATTTTTCAGAATTTCCTGAATGGTTTCGATGGAGATGAGGCGGAAGGCGAACTGCTGGCAGCGGCTCTTGATGGTGGCCGGTACTTTGTGGAGTTCCGTGGTGGCGAAAATAAACACGATCCTCGGCGGGGGCTCTTCAATGGTTTTCAGCAGGGCGTTAAAGGCGCTGTTGGAAAGCATGTGGACTTCGTCGATGATATAGACCTTGTAGGCCCCGGACTGGGGGGGAAACATCACCTCGTCCTTGATTTGCCGCACATCGTTGACCGAGGTATTGGAGGCCCCGTCAATTTCGATCACATCCATGCTGGACCCCTGGCTAATGGCGACACAGTTGTCGCAGACCCCGCAGGGGCTGGCGGTGGGGCCTTTTTCGCAGTTCAAGGACCGGGCGAGAATCCGGGCGGCGCTGGTTTTGCCGCAGCCCCGGGGCCCGGAAAAAAGGTAGGCGTGGGCGATCTGTTTTTGTTCCAGGGCGTTTTTCAGGGTGGAAACGACAAATTCCTGCCCCGCCAGTTCATCAAAAGTTTTGGGGCGCCGCTTAATGGCGGTTACTTCGTAAGCCATATAATGAGTATATCCTGAAAAGGGCGGCAAAAAAACCCCCGCAGTCAGGGAGGCCACGGCGCAACAAACATCCGCTTACCGTTGCATCCTTCCGGCCCTGGCGGAGTTAGGCGGTATCCATTCGCATGGTTCCTGACTGAAGGGGCGAAAAACCATCATACCAGGGG
>JAISAN010000068.1 GCA_031266635.1 Treponema sp.
ATTGCCCACGGGGCGGTGCAGGACTGCCTGGACAAGGGGGCCGACTATGTGCTGCTCCCCCATTTCCGGGACATGCCCAGTTATGAGGAGGAGGTTCACGCCAACTTCTGCCCCATCACCCAGGCGCTGCCGTATTATATCGAGAAGGCCTTCCCCGACGTGGACAAAAAACGCTGGCTGCCGCTGGTGGTGAGCTTTAAATTCGGCGAAGGCAAGGCCCTGGAACTTTTTATGGTGATGACCGAAAAACTCGGCATCGGCGCGGCGGAAACCAAAGCGGCCTTTGAAAAGGCCCTGGCAAAACAGCAGGCCTATTTTGAGGCGGTGAAAAAAATGGGGGAGGAAGCCCTGGCGGAGGCCCGGAAGGCAAACCGGCCGGTGATCGCCATCCTGGGCCGGCCCTACAACGCCTTTACCGCGGAGGCCAACATGGGCATCCCCCGGAAATTTACCACCAGGGGCTACTCCATCGTGCCCTTCGACATCCTTCCCTTCAAAGATGAAAACATCTTTCCCAATATGTACTGGTACTACGGCCAGCAGGATGTCAAGTCGGCCAAGCTCCTTCGGGATGAGGAAAACATCTACATCACCTACATCACCAACTTTTCCTGCGCCCCCGATTCCTTCATCCTCCACTACATCAAGTGGACCATGGGGCAGAAGCCCTTCCTGGTGCTGGAACTGGACTCCCACTCCGCCGATGCGGGGGTGGACACCCGGGTTGAGGCGTTCCTGGACATTATCGACGGGTACCGGGCGAAAAAGACCGCGCTGGAAGGGGAACGCTACGACAACGGCTGGCGTTTTGTCAGCGAAAAAACGGCCAGCGGCGGTTTTGACCTCCGGATCGACAATGTAAAAACCGGGGAAAAGACGCCCATCGCGGGGAACAAGCGGGTCAAGGTGCTGCTTTCCAACATGGGGGCCATCTCCACCGAATACATGGGCGCCGCGGTGCGGAAGCTGGGGATCAACGCCGAGGCCCTGCCGGTGGCCACCGCAAAAACCATCCAGATAGCCAGGGCTCACGCATCGGGGAAGGAGTGCGTCCCCAGCCACCTGGTTTTGGGCAGCGCCCTTCAGTTCTTTTTCAGCGATCAATACCGCAAGGACGAACTGTACCTCCTCTTTGTGCCCATCACCACCGGCCCCTGCCGGACGGGGCAGTATTATGTGTATTACGAAAACCTCTTCAAAGACCTCCAGCTTGAGAACGTGGTGGTCTTTATCCTTTCGGCGGATAATTCCTATACCGAACTGGGGCCCGATTTTGCCAAGGAGATGTGGAGGGGCCTGGTCCTTTCCGACTATCTCAAGGACGTGCAGACCAGCCTTAAAGCGGTGGCGGCGGACCCGGCCAGGGCCCTGGAGGATTATGAAAAATCCTGGCGCCGGGTCATGGGCACGGTGGAACATAACCCGAAAGATATTTGGAAGGAACTGCAACAGGTCGCGGCGGATGTAAAAAAGATCCCCCTCAAGCGGAAACTGGCGGACTGCCCCAAAGTCCTCATCGTGGGGGAAATCTACGTCCGCCGGGACGACTTCGCCGTGGGGGAACTGACGGACCTCATGAGCGAGCGGGGCATTGTGGTCAAGGTGGCGGGAATTTCCGAGTGGATCCACTACCTGGACTTTGTCCGGGAATACGCCCTGAAAAAGCTGATCAAACTGCGGAAGCCGGGCCGCCGGCTCTTTTCCAAACCCTGGCGGGATCTCCGAAAACTGGAAATCGAGGAATGGTGGAAACATTCGATAGAAAAAAAAGTGCTCTCCATTCTGGGGCCCACGGGACTCGTCCCCGAAACTCCCCACGACATGCACGAGATCATGAAGTACACCCAGGAACATTTTGTCAACCTGGAACTCAATTCCGAAATCGCCGTTTCTTCCGGTTCCGCCGCGGCGGCTATGGAACACGGCTATTCGGGGATCGTGAACATCAGCCCCTTCGCCTGCCTCATAGGCCGGGTTATTGAGGGGCTTTTTACCCCCTGGGCCCGGGAACGGAACTATCCCATCCTCTCGGTGGAAGTGGACGGGAACCTCCTGCCCCCGAACATCATCAACAAGCTCAATATCTTTATGGTAAACGTCCTCCGTTTCAAGGGCGGGAGCGACCTCTCGAGCCTGGTGGACCAGGCGGGGAGCCATAACCTGCATTTTGCGGAAGGGGAGGCCGGGACGGAAACCGGGCCAATGGCTGGGCCATCGGCTGGGCCAACGGCCTTGGCGGAAGACGGCGAAGGGGGCCGCCAAACGGCCTCCGGGGAAAACAGCGATGAGGAGCAGGCGGGGTAGGGAATGGACTAACGTTGAAGGATCGCGGTAGTTTTCTTAGTATTTAAAATATGCGGATCAATAAACACTTAAAATACGCGCTGGTGCTTTCGGGAGGGGGGGCCAAGGGTTTGGCCCATGTGGGGGTTCTCAAGGCTTTTTCGGCCCTGGGCTTCCCCCGGCCCTCTCTGGTTGTGGGTACTTCTATGGGGGCTATTGTGGGCGGGCTGTACGCCTGCGGCATGACCCCGGCGGAGATGGTCCATTTTGCGCTGGAGAAATTCAATATCTCCCGTTATCTTGACAGCTTTACCTTCAGGATAAACGGGCCCGCGGGAAAGTTTTTTCAGGCCGGACAGATTCTGGGGAATCTGGCCACCAGGCCGGGGATCGATTCGGGCCGGCGGCTTCTTGATTTGTTTGGAGAACTCACTAAGGGCAAGACTTTTGATCAGACCGTCGTCCCCTTCCGCTGTAACGCGGTGGATCTGGCCGTGGGGGAGGAAACGGTCTTTTCTTCCGGTTCCGTGGCCTTTGCCATGCGGGCGTCCATGTCTTTCCCCGTCTTTTTTGAACCCCTGGTAGACGGGGAACATTGTTACGCCGACGGGGGCTTGAGCCATAATATGCCGGTTTTTATCGCCCGGAACGAAGGGTTCAGCCGGGTGCTGGCGGTGGATGTCGGCCGTTTCAGCGTCCGTTCCGCGGGGAGCATCAAAACCCTGCCGGATATCCTCTATCGTTCCCTGGAAACGAGCCTCCAGCTCAAGGAAGAACGGGACCGGCAGCGGGCCGCTTTGACGATCCACGTCGCCGATGAGAGCAGCCCCCTGGATTTTGACCGGAAGCGGGAGCTTGTCAACCTGGGAGAGCGGACGATTTTTGAACATGAAAAAACCGTGACGGCCTTTTTTTCCCCGAACCCCATTGTCCGGGCCGCCGGCGGCCGCTTCCGGGAATGTGGCGCGGGCTGAAGAACGGCCCCGGGCTGTTAGACCTGCCCCCACATTCTGGCAACAATTTTTCGTACATGCTAGAATGGGGTACGAAGAGGTGAAGAGAGGCCGCCTGTGAACAGACTGGAAAAAAGTATTGACGATTTGATGGAATCCTACAATGTCTACGGCCTGGTGAACCACGCCGGAGGGGCGAATCTCCCCGGCCGGGAAAGCGTGGAAGATATACTCCGGGGCCTGGACGAGCTGATCTTCCCCGGTTTCCGTGAAAACGGCGGGCTGGATCACAACAATCTGCGCCTTATCACCGCGGAAACGGTAAACCGCCTGGCCCGGAAACTGATCCGGGAGGTGGAAAAAAGCATCTCCTTTTCCGCCCGGAACGGCAATTTTAGCTGCGGCAGCGGCGGCTGCCATGCCGCGGCGGAACTCATCGTGGAGAATTTTTTCGGGGAACTCCCCCGGATCCGCCAGTCCCTGGCTCTGGACATGAAAGCCGCCGTTGCCGGAGACCCGGCGGCCAAAAGTTTTGAGGAGGTTATCGTCTCCTATCCCGGCTTTTCGGCCATCACCGTGTACCGGCTGGCCCATTTTTTCTGGACCGCCCAGGTTCCCCTAATCCCCCGGATGATGAGCGAATTCATCCACGGCCGCACCGGCATAGACATTCATCCCGGCGCGGAAATCGGGGATTCCTTTTTTATCGACCACGGCACCGGGGTCGTCATCGGGGAAACCACGGTGATCGGCAGAAATGTCAAAATCTACCAGGGCGTTACCCTGGGGGCTCTTTCGGTGAAAAAAGGGGAAGGCGGCCGGAAGCGGCACCCTACCATTGAGGACGATGTAACCATCTACTCCAATGCCACCATCCTGGGAGGCGGCACGGTTATCGGCCGGGGCAGTACCATCGGCGGCAACGTGTGGATCACCGCCTCCGTCCCGCCGGGAACCGTTATCTACACCAAAACCGGCGAGCAGGCGGCAAAAGCCCTGGGCTAGGTCTGACCGGTGGAGAAACTCCGGCGAAAACACCGGCAAACAGCCGTTTTACGCCTGTTTGCCCCCAAGCATCGGGTCAAAACAACCGATAATGAGTAAAATACCCGAAGCGTGGCGAAAAATAGGGGAAAACAGTATATTTATCATGGAGAATTGTAAAAAAATGGCAGCACAGGATACACCGGCAGCATCCCTGGATAAGGTAACGCGAAGTATCGGGCGGAGTATCGCATGAAGAAGCTTTGGACAGTCGTTGGAATCCTCATTTTTTGCGCCGGGCTGGGCTGGGGG
>JAISAN010000131.1 GCA_031266635.1 Treponema sp.
TTGTTCAGAAACTTGAGGTTTCTGAACAACTTTATTACAATAAAGCATGATCAGAAACAGCATCGAGGGCGTAGCTTACGATTTGGACGGAACCCTCTACCCCAACTACCGGCTCAACCTCGCGCTGATTCCTTTTTTACTCCGGGAATGGCCCTTTCTCCTGGCCTTTGGCAAGGCCCGGAACATCATCCGGGCGGCCCAGGAGTCGGTTCCGGCAAAAGATGCGGCCCCAAAGGACGGCCCGGACTTCTACGCCGTCCAGGCCCGGCTTATCGCCGGTATGGTAGGGGCGGAACCGGCGCTGATACAGGAAAAGGTCGAGACCCTCATCTACCGGGGCTGGGAACCCCTGTTCAAAAAAATCAAACTTTTCCCCGCCGTTAAAGAAACCCTCGGCGCGTTCCGGGACGCGGGGCTCAGGCAGGGCCTGCTTTCGGATTTTCCCCCGGAACGGAAACTGGAATACTTAGGGCTTTCAGCGTATTGGGACGCGGCGCTCTGTTCGGAGCGGAGCGGCAGGCTGAAACCGGACCCCCGGCCCTTTTGGGAACTCGCGGAGGCCCTGGGGGTTTCCCCGGAACGGCTCCTCTATGTGGGGAACAGCCGCCGCTGCGACGCGGCGGGGGCGAAACGGGCGGGCATGAAAACCGCGCTGATCAGCTTTTCCCCCCGGTTTTTGGGGCGGAACCGGGGGGCCGCGGATTTTATCTTCCATGACTATCGCCAATTACTGAATTATGTGTTAAGTTAATTCTCATGGGATTTTTTACCATTGGAAACCTCATAACCCTTGCCCTTGTAATATTGATCCTGCTCCTGTACCGCCAGCTTGACCGGAAAAACCGCAGTCTGGAAAAAGTAAGCAAATACGCGGACAAAGTGAAGGAAGAACTGGACGCTTACGCGGAGGAAAAGGCCGTGGCGGTCAGGAATTTCGGGATTAATCTGGATGTGGAGCGGAAATCTGCCCAGGAGCTGATGAAGCGCCTGCAAAACCTGACCGAAAAAGACCTGGCGGAAAAGGCCGATGCCATCGCCCGGATTGATGAACGGCTCCACGCCTATGACGCCTCCCTGGAAGAACTGGTCAAGATGACCGGCCGGGTACAGGAAAATCTTAACCGGATCCGGGATGAATCGGCTTTTGTGGAAAACACGGGCAGGCTGGTGGGGGAAGCCAGGGAAAAACTCAATGAAATGGAAAAAGATTTGGGGGGGCTTCTTGTCCGGTTTGAACGGGAAAACACGGAAGCCCTGAACGATGCCGTGGAAGAGGCGCTGGCCTCGGTAAATTCCACGGTTTCCGGTCTGGAAAGCAGGGCGAAAAACATCGAACTCCAGGTGGAAAATCACCGGGAGGTGGTGGACAAGGTTGAACAGGAACGGAAGGCCAACCTGGCCAGGGATATACATACCATCAACACGATCCTTAAGGAGGCGGTGGAAAAGGCGGGGATCAGGGCGGATAAAATGGAAGAAACAGCCCTGATTAAACTCCGGGATCAGGCCCAGGACCGGGTAGACCGGCTCCAGGCCGCATGGGGGGAAAAACTCAAGTCTACCCAGGAAACGGTAAAAAACCGGCTCGCCGAAATTCAGGAACAGTTCAAAAGCTTCCGGGAGGAATGGAAAAAGGAGCAGGGGGAGCTCGAAAGCCAGCAGAAGCAGTATCTGGAGACCCGGAAAACCGAACAAGTGGATATGGAGGCCCGGCAGAAACAGTACCGGGAGGAATGGAAAAAAGAAATTCAGGAACTGGCGGGCCAAATCGGCCGCCAGGGCGAGGAGTGGCATACCGCCATAAGCCGCCAGAAGGAAGCGTGGGAAACGGAACTTCGGAAACAGGAGGGCCAGGCCCGGCAGCAGCGGGAAAAATGGCAGGAAGAAGTTCAGAAACTGGACGCCCAAATCGGCCGCCAGGGCGAGGAATGGACTACCGCCGTAAGCCGCCAGAAGGAAGAGTGGGACGCCGCCATAAGCCGGCAGCGGGAAAGCCTCGGCGCCGCCGCGGAAAAGCAGCAGGATGAAATGAACGCCGCCATAGGCCGCCAGCGGGAAGCCCTCAGCGCCGCTATCGCAAAACAGCAGGACGAAATCAACGCCGCCATGACCCGGCAGAAGGAAGCCTGGGCCTCTATTGCCCGGGACGCGGAACAGCGGATTCTGGAAAGTTCCGAAACGCGGCTCGAAGAATACAAGCGGGCCCAGGCCGAAGAGTTCAACCAGCTTGCCGGGCTGGCCGGGGAAGTCAGCCGTCTTGAAGGGGAGCTTCGCCTTTCCATGCAGGAAACCATCAAGCGGGTAAACGCCGATTTTGCCGGTTTTGAGCAGGAAGCCGCCCGGAGCCGCGAAATTTCGGCGGCGGAATTCTCCACCCAGGTTACGGCCCTGAAAACCGAAATGAGCGGGGTGGAACGGGAGCTGAACATCCTGAAAAGCCAGGCCTATGAAAACGTATCGGAAAAACTCAAACTCTTTGAGGATGATTTTTTTGCCGATCTCAACAAACGGAGCGCCGAAATTGATCTGCGGCTGGGGGAATGGCATGATGACCTGGAGGGCCGCCTTGACAAAATGGCGGAAACCGGGATGGAAGAACAGCGGGAGGCCGCGGTCCGCTTTAACGAAGAAATGCGGAAGACCCTTGCCGGCCAGGGGGAACGGCTGACGGCGGAACTGGAACACCTCAAGGCGGAGGCCGGAGCCTTTGAAGAGGGAATCCGGGAAGAAATGCGGGGCGCGGATGAGACCCGGCAGTCCTTTCAGGAACAGCTTAACCGGGATTTGGAGGAGTCCCGCCGCCTGGCGGAAGATTCCGCCAAAAACGAAATTGGCCGTTACAGCCTTTCCATGGCGGAAACCCTCAAACAGCATCAACGGGAACTGGAGGAACAGCTCCGGGGAATGACGAGTCAGGTTGAGGAAAAACATGGCGAAATCAGCGGAGTCCTTGAAGATTCCCGGCGGAGCATGGAAGAATGGCAGAATAATTACACCGCCCAGATCCGAAACATGGACGCCGCTATGGACGAAGCCCGCCGCCGGATCCGGGAACTGGTTACGGAAAACGACGAACGGTTTGTTTCAGTCCGTTCTTCCATTGATGATATTCGGAAAGAACTTACCGATCAGACCAAACTGTTTAACCGGGCCGGAGAACTCAAGCTGGAACTGGAACAGCATATTGAAGATTTGGCCGGTGATTTGAACCGGCTGGATCAGCGGAAAAAGGAAATTTCCCAGCTGGAAAACCAGTTTATCCAGATCAAACACCTCGAAGACGATGTAAACGCCAAAATGACCCGGTTTCTCTCGGAAAAACACCGTATTGAAGTTATGGAAACCGATTTTAACCGCCTCCTGCAAACGTCCCAGGCGGTGGAGGAGAAACTTGTCCAGGTTTCTTCCTCCGATGATACCCTCCAGGCCCTCCAGGTTCAGATCCGCCGCCTGGACGACGCTATCCGGGAAACCGAAGAAAAGTACCAGCGGATTGAAAAGAAAAATCAGGTTCTGGAGGAGACCAACGACGGTATAGCCCGGAACTTTAAGGCCCTGCAGGAATCGGAAGAAACTGCCCGCCTGGCCGGGGAGGAGCTTGCCCGCGTTGCCGGGGAGATAGATTCCCTCCATGCCGCGGTTGAAGCCCTGGCGGCGGATAACGGCAAGGCCCGGGAAACCACCGATAAACTCGACATTCTGGATGAGTCTCTGGGCCTTATCGAAAAACGGATAAGCCAGATGGAAACCGCCAGGGAATGGCTGGCCCGGACGGAAACCCGGCTTGAAGAACTGGACAAACAGGCCCAGGATCAACTGCGGATCACCAGCACCCTGTTAAACAAAAACAAGGAAAGCGGCAAAACTCCGTCTCCCGGCAAAGGCGCCCCGCCCCCCCGGGACCGGGACAACATCATCAAACTCCACCGCCAGGGCTGGACGGTAGACCAGCTCTCCTCAACCTTTAGCGTTTCCAAAGGCGAAATAGAGCTTATCCTGGAAATCGGCCTTCGGGATTAGTTCCGGCGTTTATCCAGGGGGACGTAGTCGAGCCGGGGCTGGACGCATTTGTAGGCGGGGCGGATAATCCGGCCACCGGAGACGATCTCCTCCAAACGGTGGGCGCACCAGCCGGCGACCCGGCTTACCGCGAAGATCGGCGTAAAAAGTTCATGGGGTATCCCCATCATGCTGTACACAAAACCGGAATAAAAATCAACGTTGGAACAAATATCCTTGCCGGAACCTTTCACCTTTTTGAAAAGGCCGGGGATGAGTTTTTCGACAAGCAGATACAGGGCAAACTCGTCGGTTCGTTTTTTCTCCGCCGCCAGAAGCGCCGCCTTGTCCCGAATCAAAATCGCCCGGGGATCGCTTTTGGTGTACACCGCGTGGCCCTGGCCGTAAATTAAACCGCTGCGGTCGTAGGCTTCCCCCCGGAGGATCTTCTCAAGGTACGCGGCCACCTCGTCCTCGCTGTCCCAGTGCCTGACGTTCCGCTTGATGTCCTCCATCATACCCATAACCTTAATATTGGCGCCCCCGTGCTTGAACCCTTTAAGGGAATTAATCCCCGTGGTAAGGGCCGCGTAGGTGTCCGTATCGGCGGAAGAAACAAGGTGGACCGCGAAGGTGGAATTGTTCCCGCCCCCGTGTTCCGCGTGAAGAATCAGCGCCAGGTCCAGGATTTCCGCCTCCAGGCGGGTAAACTGCTGATCCGGCCTGATGAGCGACAGGATCGTCTCAGCGGACTGGCAGGAAGAAGCGGGCTGATGGATGATAAGGCTTTCATGATCGTAGTAGTGTTTTTTCGCCATATACGAATAGGCCACGATAGTGGGAAACCGGGCGATAAGTTCAATACACTGGCGGAGTACGTTTTCCGGGGAATTATTTTCTGGGTCATCATCGTAGGAATAGAGGGTCAGTACCGAACGGCCCAGCTTGTTCATAATGTCCCGGGAAGGGGCCTTCATAATTGAATCTTCGGCGAAGTTGGACGGCAGGCCCCGGTTCGCTCCCATGAGGGCGTTAAAGTTATCCAGTTGTTCACGGGTGGGAAGGGCGCCGAATATGAGGAGGTAAACCGTTTCCTCAAAACCGAAACGGCCTTCCCCGGCGGCGGCCTTAACAATATCCTCCACATCGATCCCCCGGTAATACAGTTTGCCGTCTACCGGAACCTTTTCCCCCTCATCAATGATGTAGCCGTGGACATCGCCGATCCGGGTAAGGCCCACCAGCACCCCCGTACCGTCGGCGTTTCTGAGCCCCCGTTTTACGTTAAATTTCCCGTATAAATTGGAATCAATATAATCATTACCCGCCAAAGCCGGTATATAATCCCCAGGATTTCTCATGCAGCCTGTCCCCCGCGTATTTATTTGTCGTCCTCCCGGATCTGGACCCGGCGGATCTTGCCGCTGATGGTCTTGGGAAGCTCGGTAACAAATTCCACAATCCGCGGATATTTGTACGCGGCGGTGGTTTTTTTTACGTGGTTCTGGAGTTCCAGCTTGAGGGCTTCCGACGGTTCCCAGCCTTTGGTAAGGATGATGGTGGCCTTTACCACCGTACCCCGGTCAGGATCGGGGACACCGGTAATGGCACATTCCAAAACCGCCGGATGTTCCATCAGGGCGCTTTCCACCTCGAAGGGGCCGATCCGGTACCCGGAACTTTTGATCACATCGTCGGAACGTCCCACAAACCAGTAATACCCGTCCTCATCCCGCCAGGCCACGTCCCCGGTATAATATATGTCATCATGCCACACGCTGGCGGTAAGGGCCTCGTCCCGGTAATAACCGCCGAACATTCCCGGCGGCTGCCGCTTGCCGGTCCGTACCACGATCTGCCCTTCCTCTCCCATGCCGCAGGGTGTACCGTCATCCCGGAGGAGGTCAATGTCATAACCGGGGGAAGGTTTTCCCATAGAACCGGGCTTGGGTTCCAGCCAGGGGTAGGTGCAGAGGGTAACGGTCAGTTCGGTCTGGCCGTAACATTCCCGCAGCTTGATGCCTGTGGCCGCCTTCCACTGTTCGTAAATCTCGGGGTTCAGGGGCTCCCCCGCCACGGCGCAATGTTTAAGGGAAGAAAAATCATATTTGGAAAGATCTTCCTTGATAAAAAAACGGTATATCGTGGGGGGAGCGCAGAAGGTGGCCACCTTGTGGCGGATGATCACTTCCAGCATGGCGTGGGGGACAAAACGGTCGTAATCGTACACAAAAACCGCGGCGCCGCAGATCCACTGGCCGTAGATCTTGCCCCAGGCGGCCTTTGCCCAGCCGGTATCCGCCACGGTAAGGTGGAGGCCGCCGGGCTGGACCTGCTGCCAGTATTTGGCGGTGAGGATATGCCCCAGGGGATAGGCAAAATCGTGGCGGACCATTTTGGGCATACCGGTCGTGCCGGAGGTAAAATACAGGAGCATAATATCATCATTGGAATTTACGAAAGAAGGCCGGGCGAAATTGTCCGGCGCTTTTTTCATCAAAGAACTAAAATCCGCCCAGGACGTCAGCGCCCCCGGGCCCTTCGTTTCCGCCGGGCCGCCGCTTGCCGGAGCTTGTCCCGCGCCGGACCGGCCCGCAAAAAGGGCGGCCGCCTGCCCGGCAATGTCCCGATCCGCCGGAGTATGGACGGAACGGACAAAAGCTTTGAAACGCAGGGAAGTATCTCCCGCGGAGGCGGAATCCCGCTCCATCCGCGCTTCCGCCTCGTCCACCCGGTACATTAGTTCCGGGTCGTCCACGCAGACAATACCGGCCACATCCGCGGCGCCGCAGCGGTAGACAATGTCCTTGGTGGTCAGGAGGTGGGTGGCGGGTATGGCAATGGCGCCGAGCTTGTGGAGGGCCAGCAGGACCGGCCAGTACTCCCAGCGCCGCTTAAGGATCAGCATCACCGGATCGCCCCGGCCAATCCCGGCGGCGACAAACACCGCGGCCGCCTGGCTGGACAGACGCTGTATATCCCCGTAGGTAAAAACCGCCTCGGCCCCCAATTCATCGCACCAGACCATAGCAGTCTCGCCGGGCTTTTGCTTTGCCAGTTCATCCATTACATCATAGGCAAAGTTGAAATTTTCCGGTATTTTTACAGAAAAATTCCGGTAAAAATCTTCATAGGACTCAAATTCAGACTGCGGCGCATAGGTATTCACAAATTCCACTTTCTTCTCCTATTACAACTATTACAACGAGGTTTTGGAACAGCCTCACTTAAAAAGGCGTTTAAGGTTGATCTTTACAGAACCACCGCCAGAAAACGGGCCCGCTTCCCCCCCAGAGCTTTCATTCCGTGGGGTTCGCTGGAATCATAATAAATACAGTCGCCGGGCCCCAGCTCCATTTCATGGCCCCCCACGGAAATGAGGAGGCGGCCTTCCAGAACATAATTGAATTCCTGGCCCGGATGGGTGTTGATACTCAGGGGCTTGGTTTCGGTTTCGGCCCTGGCCTCCACCAGAAAGGGTTCGGCTTTTTTCCGGTGAAAGTTATAGGCCAGGTTCCAGTAGCCGTACATGGGCCTGCGGCTCACCTCAGGCGCTTCAGTCGCCCTGGTGAGACAAAAGGTGGTTAACTTGGAGGTTTTGCCGGTAATAAGTTCCGACAGGTCTACTTTGAACCGGGCGGCGATCTCCACCAGCGCTCCCACCGGAAAATCCGCTTTTCCCGATTCCCAGCCATTGTATTCATCAGGATCAAACCCCAGTTCTTTTGCCAGAGTTTCCCCGGATATTTCCTCAATTTCCCGCAGCACCTTTACCCGGGCGGTAATTTCCCGCACTTCATCGGTCATAAAGCCTCCTCGTTCAAACGCTTTACCCTATCACAAAGAAAAAAAATTTACAAGAAAGAAGAACAGGTTTCCAAATGAAGAACCGCGTTAATGCCTCGCGGTTGTATTTTTTCATCCATTAATCTATTCTGAAAAAAGGAGTTATCACCCATGTCCGACACCAATATTAGAAACGAGGCTGAACCATCAAAACCTCCCGTCCGTCAGCGGGTTGACGCGGCGGATCGTCTGGGGACCGAGCCGGTAGGCAGGCTGCTGATCCGTTTTTCCATCCCCGCCATTACCGGTATGCTGGTAAACGCCCTTTACAATGTGGTGGATCGGATTTTTGTGGGCCGGGGGGTAAACGAGATCGCCCTGGGGGGGCTTTCTCTGGTCCTGCCCCTGATGACAATTTCCATGGCCTTCGCCATGCTTTTCGGTATCGGATCGGCGAATATGATCTCCATGCGCCTCGGCCAGGGGCGGCGGCAGGAGGCGGAAAACGCGCTGAACCACTGCTTTGTCCTGCTCGTGGTAATGGGTCTGCTTTTGATGGGCCTGGGGCTCATCTTTCTGGAACCGCTTCTCTCCATCCTGGGCGCCCAGGAGGGCAGCGAAGCCCTGGATTACGCCCGCTCATACCTCAGAATTATTCTCTATGGGTCGCCCTTTATGCTGGTGGGTTTCGGCTTCTCCCACTGTACCCGCGCCCAGGGCTTTCCTACCATCACCATGATCAGCATGATCCTCGGCGCGGGGCTGAACATGATCCTGGACCCGGTCTTTATTTTCATTTTCCACTGGGGGGTAGAAGGGGCTGCCTGGGCAACCATTATTTCCCAGCTTGCCTCGGCGGTCTGGATTCTTTTGTTTAACATCCGGGGGGAGGCGGTGATCAAACTCCGGCCCCGGAGCTTCAAACCGCACCTGGGAACCATCGTACAGATCATGGCATTTGGCTCCGCCCAGTTTCTGCTCCAGTTTATCATGTCCGGGGTTCAGCTTCTCTACAATACCAGCATGGGCTGGTACGGCGCGGCGGCCCTGGGGGTAGCCAACGGCGGGGACATTGCCCTTTCGGGGATGAACATTAACGGTTCCATCACCATGCTGATCCTGATGCCTGTCTTCGGGATCAACCAGGGGGTCCAGCCCATTCTGGGTTATAACTACGGGGCAAAAAAATTCAACCGGGTTCTCCGGGCCTATCTGGGCGCCATCGCCGCCGCTACGGTCATCTGCACCCTGGGCTTTATCATCGGGGAAATTTTCCCCCTGACGCTGGTGAAGCTGTTCGCCCCCGACGGCAGTCCGCCCCTGTTCCGCTTCTCGGTTTGGGCCCTGCGGGTGGCGCTGCTGCTTTTCCCCCTTAACGGTTTCCAGATCGTGTCGGCCAATATGTTTGTGGTAACCGGGCGGCCAAAAATTTCAATTTTCCTCACCACCCTCCGCCAGTTTATCGCCCTGATCCCCTGTATGCTGATCTTCGGCAAGGTCTGGGGCCTCTGGGGAGTCATTGCCGCCGCTCCCGTGGCGGACGGCTTTTCTTTCCTGCTGACCACGGTGATGATTTTATTTGAACTGAAAAAACTCCGGGCCGCGGGCCGGGAAAGACTGGCAGGCTGATTGGGCGCGGGCCGCTAATTTCCGGGCGTGTGCTACATCACGGGGTAACAGCCCTAGGGGGCTGCTGTGGCGGCGCCCCGCGGCGCGTTCGCCCGGCTAAAGCCGGGCTGCTTTTGCCGGAGACTGTGGCATTTTCTGAGCGCCGGGCGTGTGTTACATTATGGGGGTAACAGCCCCTGCCGGGGCTGCTGTGGCGGCGCCCCACTCGTGGATAAAACGGAGGGCGTATTGCTGAATGCCGTCGAACCAGGCGTCAATAAAGGCGGCCAGTTCCCGCCCTACATAGCGGTAATGCCAGCTCTCCCAGCGGTAGCCGGTAAGGGCCTCGTAGCCGTCGGGAAAGGAAAGGGACCAGCCGAAGCGGCCGCCATTGGCCAATATCCAGCGGCCCGCCCCGGTTTCGGCAAACGAATCGTCGATGGAGCCAAAGTCAAGGGCCAGCCCGGTCTGATGCTGGCTGTATCCGGGCCGGGAAGATTCCCGGTCCGCGACGGCCTGCCCCGACTCCCGGACGTTCCGGGCGTACACTTCG
>JAISAN010000135.1 GCA_031266635.1 Treponema sp.
CGTATACATCACCATTGACCACGGTAATGCCGTAGGCAAAACTGTCTTTTCCGGCGCTGGTCCCAGGCAGCATATTCAGGGTAAAGTTTTTCCAGTAAGAAGCCTGTCTGGTACTGCCGTTGCCGGAAAAACCGGCAATATATACATCACTGCCGGAAACGGCTATGGCATACGCGGACGAATTTCCTCTTGCCAGAGAGTAGACGTTTGTATTTTTGCTATACCATGCTGATCCATCATGCAATCTCCAGCCAGCCATGAATACATCGTTGCCGCTTACCGCCATAGCCCGTGCATAGCTGTCAGTCGCGGATATGTCCGTTCTTATACCATCTCTCCAATAACAGGCGTACCAAGTCCCTTCTCCATTGCCGTCAGGTACAACATATGTTCCGGCTATATATACTGTCCCGCCGGCGACCGCAATAGCGGGAGCTTCTATTTGGTTGTATTCTCCAATGAAAAGGTCAGTTTTAGCACCATTTATCCAATAGCACGGTCTAGAGATATAACCATCACCGGCAAAAACCTCATAGGAACCAACAACATAGACAACCCCATTGGAAACGGCAAAACCCCTTGCATAACCGTTGTTCGACAGCAGCGTCAGAGTTCCGTTTTTCCAGTAACAGCCGAGGCTTCGACTCCCGTTATCAACATAACCCAGTACGTAGATGTCTGTTCCGTCCACAATAATTTTATCCGCTGAACTCCGGTATTCGCCTTCAGTAAGCGGCAAGTCCGTTTTAACGCCGTTTTTCCAGTAACAGGGAATTCCCGCGCCGTAGCTTCCCGCCACATACACATCGGTAATAACCGGCACATCGGGAACAACCGGAGTTACCTCTTCAGGCGCAGTTATGGTCTCACCATTATCTAAAATGATGGTCCCGGTGATGACGGTCATGGTAGTTCCGTTGATAGTTATACTCAACGGCTGGCCGTTGACGCTAAGACTGAGCGTAATCTCCGTCCCGTCATTTTGCGCCAAGTCAATCGTGCCGGAGTAGGTAAGCGCCAGGCTGTACGTTTCGTTACTGAAAAGTTCAATGGTCAATACAAACCCGTCCCCGGTTTGCGCGGCATAGCGGGCCGCCCGGTTTGTGTTCCCGGTAATCGTCAGCGTATACCGGTTCCCGTCGCTGTCGGTACTGATATAGATGGCGGTCTGCGGTCCGCCGTTGTTCTCATTCCCGCCAGACAGGTTCGGACACCCCATAAGAGCCGCGCCGATTGCCACTCCGATGGCGATAATCCCCAATAGTTTGTAGTGCTTCTTCATAAAAACCTCCTTTATATTCCACCGGAAGACCGGACGATCATTTACCACCCTGAAGGGTAGTTTGGTACCCCAAGAGGGGCAAGATTACCCAATCTGGGTTATCAAAAACCGGTTTAACCCTATGCGGGATCTACCCAGGCATTTTTCCTGAAAAAATACCAATCCATAAAGGATTAGTACAATACCATTCTTTATGATGTTTGCTATTTTGTCAATCAGAGAGGATGATATTTTCATCATTCATTAAGGACGAGACATGGGAGGCGATAGGGTAAGGTTCATTCTGGCCGGCAATCTCAAGCTGTACCGGAACCGCAGGAATTGGTCTCAGGCCGATTTGGCGGAAAAATCGGGCCTTTCCGTTGTGTATCTCAGCGATATAGAACGAGGCAACAAATGGCCCTACCTTGATACGCTGGTCAAACTGGCGGAAGCCCTTGAACTGGAAGTTTTTGAATTGCTCAAACCACAAGACGCCTTATCCGCCGATGCCGCTTCAATTGTGGCAAAATTGAGTGAAGAAACGACCGCAATCATTGAAAAATCACTGGAAACCA
Source organism: Treponema sp. (assembly GCA_031266635.1). GTDB lineage: Bacteria > Spirochaetota > Spirochaetia > Treponematales > Breznakiellaceae > JAISAN01. The sequence continues at coordinate 1,840 of JAISAN010000135.1, forward strand.
TGAGAAAAGACGCCCTTCAATCTTTGATGAAGCTTAGGGACCAGTATTTGGCCTGACGGGAGGCCGGGTCAGCTAAAATAGTTATGACATGGAAAAAATATTTAGTTGGCTGGTTATTGGATTATCCTGAACATCCGATGCAAGGAATAGATATTCCAGATTTTGAAAAACATCTTTTGGAAATTTATGGGTGGATAAAAGATGGTACACTTGAGGTAAAAGAACATTATGGCTTTTTAGAAGTTGTTTAATGAAAAGAAACGTTTTTATAAAGATTCTTGAAGATAATGGAGTTGTATTTTTTGGCATGGTTCTGAACATGATATATACATAAAAAATAAAACAGGGAAAAAAGTTTCAGTTCCAAGACACGGAGAAATAGAGAATAATTTAGCAAAACTTATCCTACGAGAATTAAAAATAAAGAAAAACTGAAAAGAAAATAATGGTATACGCAGGCTTACGCCGCCCAACCGCTCCCGCCGGTGTTCCCGGTGCGGATCCCGCCCATACCGGGCGGACAAGTATCCGGTTTAGCCCTATACGGATCTATCCAATCACTCACACCCAAAGTATTGTATTTAATTAATATTGTCAATACCTTCGGAATGTTGTCATAGAAAGCCAATCAGTTACGATAAGAAACTAAGATTAGGCTTGTATATGACAAACATTAGGGATGTATTGGCTTTGAACCTGAAGAAATTCCGGCAAGCCCGGGGCTGGAGCCAGGCATTTTTAGCTGAAAAAGCGGAAATCTCAACAAACTATATTGGAATGTTGGAAAATACTGTTAAATTTCCCTCCTCAGAAATGATTCAGAAACTGGCTTTTGCCTTAGGCATTGACCCAACCGACCTCTTTTCAAAGGAAATAGACCCTCTTTCCACCATGAAAAATTACCAAAAAGCGGCTTTAGAGGATATTTACGAACTTTTGGGCCGCCTTATCAGTGAAAAGATACAAGAACTGGAAGAAAAGCTCTGTTTTTTCCGTTATACCGCGAGACCCTCCGGGGTAGAGCTAAAAGCGAAAATCCCGTATTATCACCCAGAGGGGAGGGTATGGATATTCTCGAATGGGATGATTTTATCGCCCCAGACTGCGGCCTGGAGGGCGAATCCCTTGCTATAACTATTGGAGTATTTGACGGCGTACATCGGGGACACCAGGCTTTACTTAAACAGATCACCGCCGGCCCCTTCCTGCCGGCGGCGCTTACTTTCCGGCAAAATCCCATGAGGAGTCTCAGCCCTCAAAATTATCCGGGCGATATTTCCAGCCTGGAGCAAAAGTTGAAGATGCTGGAATGTCTGGGGGTCAGGCGGACCGTACTGATTGACTTTTCGGAGAATTTCAGTAAAATGAAGGGAAGAGATTTTATTGATCTGCTTAAAAGAAGCGGCCGGGTTAAGTATTTTGCCCTGGGGCGTAATTTTCGCTGTGGATACCGGCTGGATATTGGGGTTCCTGAGATAAAAGAAATGACCCGTTCCGAAGGCATAGAAACCGAGGCTTTGGAGCCGGTTATGGAAGGGGGGCGCCCGGTTAGTTCCAGCAGGATCCGGGCGGCTATTGCCGCCGGGGATTTGGCGGCCGCCGCGGCCCTTTTGGGCAGAAATGTGCGGATCGATTTGCGCGGTCTCCCGGCTGCGGATACCGGGGGAGGTTTCTGGTATGACGCGGCTTCCGCGTTCAGGATAACGCCCCGTCCGGGGACATACCGGGTTCTGGTATACGGAACCGCTTCCGGCGGCAAAAAAGAGACAGAAATTTCCATAAATGATGGAAAAATTTTCATACCGGGGAAACCGGATGAACCCGCCTGTGCGGCGGAAAGTGTTGAATTTATTGAACAGGCGTCCGGGAATGGAAAACCGGATGCCGGAGAGTCTGAATAGTGGCGGGCCATTGAGGCTGTTTTAAGCTCCATTATTACCGGCTTTCCCTAAACGAGTTCCCAAGGAGTGTATATACATGGCATTAAACAAGGAAGAAGTAACTTCCATCGTGACCAAATTCGGCAAAAGCGAAAAAGATTCAGGCGCGTCGGAAGTCCAGATTGCCCTGCTCACCGAGCGGATCAACCAGCTTACAGAGCATTGCAAACAGTTCAAAAAGGACAAGTCCAGCCAGCGGGGCCTCTTGATCCTGGTCGGTAAACGGCGCCGTATGCTGAAATATATCCAGCGTACCAATCTGGAAAAATACCGTTCCCTCATTAAGGAATTAGGTCTCCGTAAATAATGGTTCAAAAAGTAAGTTTTGAAATAGCCGGTAAGGAGTTGATTCTCGAAACCGGCAGGATCGCGAAACAGGCCAACGGCGCTGTATTCGCCCAATATGCGGGGTCCGCGGTGATCGCCACAGTCTGTTCCTCCGCCGAATCGGTGGAAGGGCTGGATTATGTGCCGCTTACGGTGGACTACAACGAAAAATACTACGCCGCGGGGAAAATTCCCGGCGGTTTCATCAAACGGGAAAGCCGGCCCAAAGACAAGGAAATCCTGGTGTCCCGGATCATCGACCGGCCCATGCGTCCCCTGTTTGACAAGAGTTTTGGCCGGGAAATCCAGATAGTCCCCACCACGATTTCCACGGATCAGGTGAACCCCCCGGACATTCTGGCCATCATTGCCTCTTCCGCGGCGGTCCATATTTCCGACATTCCCTTTAACGGCCCCATCGCCGGGGTGCGGGTGTGTTCGGTGGACGGGGAACTGGTCGTTAATCCCACCTACGAACAAATTGAAAAATCCCGGCTGGAAATCGTGGTGGCGGGTACCAGAGACGGCATCACCATGGTGGAGGGGGGCGCCCAGGAAGTTGATGAAGACCTGATGATCGCCGCTCTGGAAAAGGCCCGCCAGGTGATCATCGAATTGTGCAATCTTCAGGAAAAGCTCCGGGAACTGGCGGGGAAACCGAAACTCCCTCTGACGGAACCGGCCTATACGCTGGAAAACCGGGATGCCATCCGCGCCGCGGCGTATCCCCGGCTGGAAAGCGCCTGTTTCCTCGCAACCAAGCAGGAACGCTATGAGGGAGCCGCCGCGATCAAAAAAGAACTGGCCGCCCAATACGCGGCCCAGCTTGAGGATGAAAACCAGAAAAAACTTTTTGACGCGCTTTTTGAAGATATGCAGTACGAGATTCTCCGTTCATCGATCCTGGACAAAGGTCGGCGGGTGGACGGCCGGGGAACCGAAGATATTAGAAATATCACCTGCGAGGTGGGGATTCTCCCCCGGACCCACGGTTCAGCCCTCTTTACGAGGGGGGAAACCCAGGCTCTGGTGGTTACCACCCTGGGTACGGTGTTTGATGAGCAGATCTTCGACGATATTGAAGGGGACAAGCGGGAAAATTTCTTGCTCCACTACAACTTCCCCCCCTATTCGGTGGGAGAGGTGGGGCGTATGGGTACGGGCCGCCGGGAAATCGGCCACGGAAACCTGGCCCGCCGGTCTCTGAACGCTATGGTACCCTCCAAAGAGGAATTCCCCTATACAATCCGGGTGGTCTCGGAAATTATGGAATCCAACGGGTCTTCATCCATGGCTTCGGTCTGCGGGGGTACACTGGCCATGCTGCACGCCGGGGTTCCCATGAAAAAGCCGGTGGCGGGGATCGCCATGGGGCTTATTACCGAAGGTTCAGGCGGCCCCGGCGACCGTTACGCGGTACTTTCGGATATTCTGGGTGAGGAAGATCACCTGGGGGACATGGACTTTAAGGTCGCCGGTACGGAAGACGGCATCACGGGCTTCCAGATGGACATCAAGATCGCCGGGGTCAGCCCGGAAATTATGCGGAAGGCCCTGGATCAGGCCAAACGGGGGCGGCTCCATATCCTTTCGATTATGAACCAGACCATTTCAAAACCCGTGGATCAGATCAGCGAGTACGCCCCCAAGATCGTGTCCCTCAGGATAGACATTGACAAGATCGGCGCCCTCATCGGCCCCGGCGGTAAAAACGTCAAGGCCCTTTGCGAGCAGTACAACGTGAAGATCAACACCGAGGACGACGGTACGGTTACAATTTTCGGCAAGAGTTCCAAGGACGCCGAGGACGCCAAAACCGCGGTACTGGGCATCGTCTGCGATCCCGAAGTGGGGCTCGTTTATCAAGGTACGGTAAAACGGATCATGGATTTCGGCGCCTTTGTGGAGATCCTCCCCGGCAAGGAAGGGCTGGTTCATATCAGCAAGCTTTCCCGCCAGCGGATCACCGCGGTTACCGATGTAGTAAAAGAAGGGCAGGAAATTCCGGTAAAGCTTCTGGAAATCGACAAAATGGGCCGCCTTAATCTTTCCTACATCGACGCCATTGATCCCGCGGGGGCCAGTGAAAGCGGTTCGGACGGACATTCACGGGATGAACGCCCGAGGCACGAAGGCCCGAGGCACGAAGGCCGCCGGGATGATTACCGGGACCGGGGCCCCCGCCGCCGTTAAACCGGAGGATTAAATCGTCCCCGCAGGTAAATGGAAACAGATTTCGTGAGGATACGAAGGGAGAACCAAAACTTACCGGGAATTATCAAAATGGGAAAAACGGTATATTCCCGTTCTATCTCGTGGACTATATTCCGGTATATTTTGACCGAAACCATGTTCTCCTTTCTGGTATCCTTTCTTTTTTTCTTTTTTATTTTTTTTGTTAACCAGCTCCTCCTCCTGGCTCAGGAGATTCTGACCAAACATGTTCCCCTGGGCCAGGTGGCCCTGCTGGTTCTTTTTTCGATCCCTTCGATTATCGCCATGTCCGCTCCCTTCGCTTCCCTGGTTGGAACCCTGATGACGGTGGGGCGTTTAACCAGCGACAACGAGGTGCTGGTGATGCTTTCTTCCGGGCTTTCGTACAAAAATATTTTTTTACCCGCCATAAGCGTAGGGATCATTATCTCCATGCTTTCTTTTTTTGCCAACGATGTGCTTTTGCCTGCGGGAACGGTTCAATTTGCCCGGCTCTACCGGCGGATACTGCTTTCTACCCCGGCCCTGGAACTGGAGGCCAATTCGGTAAAACGTTTTAAGGACACGGTAATCGTTACCGGGGACGTAACGGGAAACGCCATTGACAATGTGCTTATCCTGGACCGCACCGATGGCGGGGAACGGCGGGTGATTATGGCCCGGAATGCGGAATTAAAAGACGGGGGCAGAGAGGGCCTCAGCCTTGATTTGGACCGGGCCTTTATTCAGTCCTCCAAGGAAATCGTCCGGGAGGACTATGATTATGCTTCCAGTTCGTTCCTCCGGTACTGGGTGCCCCAGGAAGATCTAATCCAGGCGGTAGCTTCCATCGGTCCCCGGGAAATGAGTTCCCTTGATGTACACCGGGAGATTAGAAAAAAAACCGCGGAACTTGGCAGCAGGCTTGAGGAACGGAAAAACCGGGTTACCGGTCATGCCCTGGCCCTGGAAGAGGTATTGCGTCTGGGGCCCGCCAATGAGGGGTGGAATCGCAGGACTAATCTGCTTGGCGCGTATCAGCGGGAAGCGCAGGCCCTGGAAGTTATGAAAACAGACCGGAGTATCCAGATTTACCGGCTTGAATATTACAAGAAATTTTCGATCCCCTTTGGGGCTCTTTCCTTTGTTTTTCTCGCCGTTTCTCTGGGACTGCTGGCGAAAAAGAGCGGTCAGACCGTGGGGTTTATCTTCGGCCTTCTTATCGCGGTAGTTTATTGGGCTCTGCTGCTGGGAGGACAGACTATGGGGATCCGGCTTGGGTATTCCCCGTTCTGGTCCATGTGGTTTCCCAATATTCTTGCCATGTCTACCGGCCTGATTATGGCCGTCCTAAGGCTTCGAAAATGATCACGATCCTCGACCGGTATCTGATGCGGCAGTTTTTGCCCATCTTTGTCGTGGCCGCGGGCATGTTTATGACGCTTGTTTCCCTGATCGATCTTTTTGCCAACCTGGTACGTTATTTGAATTATGAAGTCTCTTTTCAGCAAATATTCCAGGTTAGTCTTTTTTATCTTCCCAAAAGCTTTTCCTATGCCATGCCCGTTTCCCTGCTTTTTGCCGCCGCCTATACCCTGGGAGATTTGTACGGCAGAAATGAATTGACCTCCATTTTTTCATCCGGCATACCATTCTGGCGTTTTTCCATGTCCCTGGTTTTTATGGGGCTCTTGGCTTCGATTTTTTCGTTTTACTTTGACGATGTGGTGGTGATTCCTACCCTGAAGAAAAAAAATGATCTTTCCCGAACCCTGCTCCGCCAGCAGCGGACGGAAAATAACTCCGACATTGTTATCAAGGCCATGAATGGCCAGCTTATCTATTCGGTGGATTTTTATGACCGGACCGGCCAGATACTGAACGGGGTGAGTATTGTGGAACAAAATCCCCGGGGGGAATTCATATCTCTTATCCGTTCTCCCCAGGCCGTGTGGAACGGGGAACATTGGCTTTTTTCAAACGCCGTTATTTACCAGTGGGAAGACGGCCTGCTCCGGGTAGGGCCCCTCCCGGAAACCGATAGATACCGGGAACAACCCGATGCCTTTCGGAGAAGCGCGGTAAACGTGGAGGAATTATCCGCCCGGGACGCGGGCTTGTTGGTTAAGGACCTGAAAAACGCGGGGCTCCCCTTTATTGAAGCCCAGGCGGATTATTATCACCGTTTTTCCTTTGCCACCGCCTCTCTTGTGGTGATGATTCTCTCCATCTCTATGGGCGGCCGTTTCAGAAAAAATATCCTCCTTATGAGCCTCCTGGCGAGCCTTGGTTCGGCGGTGATTTTTTATGTCATGGAGATGATCAGCATGATGATGGCCCGGCTGGGCTATATTCCCCCCTTTATCGGCGCATGGTTCCCGGTGGGCGCCTTTATCGTTATCGGCGCCTTGATGCTGCGGAGCGCGAAAACATAAGCGCCCGGTTCGCGCCTGCCCCAGGTTCTTTACCGTCGCCCTGACGCTTTGCTTTTTCCCTTTTTTTTGCTATATATGGTAAATGGGCTGTTTTGTCATTAATCACGCCGAGCCGGCCGGTCATGCCCGGACGGGGATTCTGGAACTGCCCCACGGAAAGGTTTCTACCCCCGTATTCATGCCCGTGGGAACCAATGGAACCGTTAAAGCCCTGACCGTAGACGATCTTGAGACCATCGGTTTTGAGATTATCCTTTCCAACACCTATCATCTGTACCTCCGTCCGGGAACCGGGGTAATCGGCGCCGCCGGGGGGCTTCATAAATTTATGAACTGGAAAAAAAACATCCTCACCGATTCCGGGGGCTTTCAGATCTTCTCCCTGGCCCCCCTGCGAAAAATTTGCCCCGAAGGCGCGGAATTCCAGTCCCATATCGACGGCGCCCGGCATTTTTTCAGCCCCGAGACAGCGGTGGAAATCCAGGCCGTTTTGGGGAGTGATATTCAGATGGCCCTGGATATTTGTACCGGCTGGGGAACCGCCCACACGGACGCGCTAAAGGCCCTGGAAATAACCGCGGACTGGCTGAACCGGGCCAAACAAACCTGGGAGCATACCCGCGATACGACGGACTACCGGGGGCTTTTGTTTGGCATTGTCCAGGGGAATTTTTACCCCGAACTCCGTAAACAAAGCGCGGAACTTACCGTGGCGGCGGATACTCCGGGGATTGCCATTGGGGGGCTTTCGGTGGGGGAACCCCCGGATGTGTTTTCCGAATACCTGAACCTGAACGCCGCCCTTTTGCCCCCGGAAAAACCCCGGTATGTTATGGGGATTGGAACGCCCGATTATATCCTTTCGGCCATTGAGGCGGGGGTCGATATGTTTGACTGCGTGCTCCCCACCAGGGAAGCCCGGAACGGCCGGGTTTTTACCCGCCGCGGCCCCTTTGCCCTGAAAAAAGCCGAAAACCGGCTTGATTTTCAGCCGATAGATGAAGAGTGCGGATGCAAAGTTTGCCGGGCCTACAGCCGGGCCTACCTCCGCCATCTTTTCAAGACCCAGGAGATTCTCTGTTCCATGCTGGCAAGTTACCACAATCTGTATTTTCTTCACGATCTGGTAAAAAACGCCCGCCGGGCCATAGAAGAGGATCGGTTCATCGCTTTTAAGAAAAATTTTCTTTCCCGCTACCGGGAGGTCCCAGAATGAAAAAAATCTTTTTTTGGCTAATTTTTTGCCTGTCCCTTGGGCTTTTTGCCCAGGAAACGGAACCCGCTGCTGAACCCGCCGCAGCGGCTGAATCCCCGGCAGAACCCGCCGTGGCCGCCGCTGAATCGTCGGCGGCCGAATCGCCGGAGACTGAAACATCCGCTGTTCCCGGCGAAGGGGCGCCCGAATCCGCCGCGCCGGCTGAACCGGAACCCGCCCCCCCCATACCGCCGGAAAACACCGTCGAGGCCGCCCGGCTTGCGACCATCCGCTACGGCACGGAAACGGAAATTGCCGCCCTGATCCAGACCCTGAAAACCGAAGGGACCGATTATCTTGACAACGAGCTGGTCGCCCTGGTGGAAACTACCCGGAACCAGCAGATCCTTAGCGGGGTGTTTACTTTTTTTGGCGACCGGAACCAAAGCGGCCTGGAAAGCCGGGCGATCCGGGCCATTGAGGAACGGGACGATGAGACCAACGAGACCGTACTGGCCGCGGCGGATTACCTGGGCAAGGTAAAAGCGGGGAGAGCGCTTGATGTTTTGATGAAGCTCCTGGATTCCCAGGAACGGCGTTTTATGGGAACCGCTTTCAGGGCCCTGGGCCGGGTTGGCGGAACCGGCCCGGAAGCCGCGGATGACGCAGCGGAGTACCTTATTGATTATTATACCAACCGGGAACCGGGGGATGAAAACCGCCGGGAGATTATCACCGCCCTGGGGGCCGCCGGTTCCCGCAAAGGGGTTTCGTTCCTCGCGGAAATCGCCGGTAGTAACGAGGAGCGGGTAAGCCTCCGCATTGCCGCGCTGGAAGCCCTGGCCAGGATCGGGGATGCGGAAGGCCTGAACGCCGTCATTTCTTCCGTTTCCGCCGCGGACCCCAATGTCCGGTCCAGCGCGGTGGCCGCCCTGGGGCCTTTTTCCGGGGAAGAAGTAGACAGCGCCATCCTTGAAGCCTTCCGGGATTCCTATTACCGGACCCGGATCGCCGCGGCCCAGGCCAGCAGGGAGCGGAAATTTGAAAAGGCGATCCCCTACCTCCGCTACCGGGCTGAACGGGACGATGTTCCGGCGGTCAAGGACGAGGCCATCCGCGCCCTGGGGGCCATTGGCAATGAGGAATGTCTGTCCATCATCGAGTCCCTTTTTTCCGAGCGGAAAAACGCCGACCGGGTCAGGATTGTCGCGGCGGAAATGCTGATACACAACGGGCCCGGCACATACCTGGGCCGCCTGATGGTGGAACTGGACGAGGCAAAAACAAAAAACCAAACCGCCCTGTACAACGGTTTTTTGAAGATTGCCGGTGAAGCGAAAACCGAAAAACTTGAGGACCTGGCCCGCCGTTTTCTGGCCTCCGGGGGAATTATCGAAAAATCCTACGCCCTGGACATGGCGGCGAACAACCGTCTAAAAACGCTGATAGAAGAAGTGCGGGCCCTGACAGAGGATAAAAACGCCAGCCTTGCCCGGAAAGCCCGGCGGGTTCTGGATACTCTGGAAGCGGGGGACTGAGAAACCCGGCACATGATACCCAAGAGCCCCGCCTTCCGGCGGGGGAACCTCATGGCGCGGAGGCTTATTCTACTTTGAATTTTGATACCTCGCCAACCAGCGCATCAATGTTTTCTTTGTTTTTTCCACTGATGCCGTTTACGTGATTTACCGACACATTGATCTGGTCCGCTCCGATGGCCATCTCGTTCATCCCGTTGCTGATCTCCTGAGTCGCCAGTTCCAGATTTTTACTCTCCTGTATTACCTGATGGCTCCCTTCAAGCATCTCCTGCGAACCGTCCTTGACCATCTGGGTCACTTCGTTCAAGTGTCCGATAGATTCCAAGATCTGTTTGCTCCCGGCGCCCTGTTCCTCCATGGCGTTACGGATATTTTCTTCCTGATCGGACACGGTTTTAATCCCGCTGTCTATGGCCTCAAACTTTTTGAGTACATTGTCGGCGGATTTGGTTATCTTGTCGATGGAATCCTTAATCTTTTTAAGCACAATGGAAATAGTTTTTGACTGTTCCCCGGAATTCTCGGCAAGCTTGCGTATTTCGTCAGCCACAACGGCGAAGCCTTTTCCCGCTTCTCCGGCGTGGGCCGCTTCAATGGCGGCATTCATTGACAAGAGGTTGGTCTGGCTGGATATGTTTTCCATCACCGCGTTTATCTCCAAAAGCCCCTCGGATTCCCTGGCAATTTCCTGAATATCCGCCGCTACTTCCTGAAGACCCGTCCGTCCCACTTCGGATGCGTTCATCAGTTCATTAACGCTGCTGGCGTTTTTGATGAGGGTCTGGGTAACGGACTGGATATTGACAAGCATTTCCTCAATAGCCGAGGAAGACTGGGCGACACTGGCGCTCTGCCGGTCTACATGGCCTGAGAGCTTGTCGATGTTGACGGTGATCTGTTCCATCGTGGCGTTGGTTTCGGTAACGCTGCTCGACTGGTTGATGACCCGGGCTTTTATACTCTGAATATTGGTGGTGATTTCATTGATCGCCGCGGCGGTTTCGGTCATGTTACCGGCAAGATCGTTTCCAATATCAGAGAGGGTGGAACTTTGATTTTTAATGGCCATAACCAGGTTCTTGATCTTGTCTATCGTGAAATTGATATACCCCGCCAGCTCCCCAACTTCATCCTTTGAGCGTATATCAATTTGACGGGTCAGGTCCCCTTCGGAGACATCTTTCAGGATCGTCATGGTCTGCACAATAGGCTGGCTGATGGAACGGGCGATGAAATAAGCCCCCGCGGTCATGGCGGCGAGCATCGCCGCGCCTATACAAATAA
>JAISAN010000186.1 GCA_031266635.1 Treponema sp.
TTGGCGGTAACCACAAAATGGTCAACCAGGGGAGCGCAGAGGTTGCCGAACAGAATCGCCAGCATCATGCCCTCCGGGAAGGCGGGATTGACCACCCGGATCAATATGACCATCACGCCGATCAGCGCCCCGTATATCCATTTGCCCGTATTGGTCATGGCGGCGGATACCGGATCGGTGGCCATGAAGATGGTCCCGAAGGCAAAACCGCCCAGCACGAAATGCCAGTACCAGGGCATGGCAAACAGGAAGTTGCCTGAGGGGCCGATAATATTGAACAGGAAGCTCGTCGCCGCCGCCCCCAGGAGAACGCCGGCGATGATCCGCAGGGAAACAACCCCGGTAAGGATGAGCAGCGCCCCGCCGATCAGAATCGCCAGGGTGGATGTTTCGCCCGTGGCGCCGGGCAGCATGCCGAAAAAGGCATCCAGCCAGGAGGCGCCGGTCCCCGCCGCTTCCTGGGCCAAGGGCGTGGCGCTGGTAACGCCGTCCACCGCGACCCACACGGTGTCGCCGGTAAGCTGGGCCGGGTAGGCGAAAAACAGGAAGGCCCGGCCGGTGAGGGCCGGATTGAGGAAGTTAAAGCCCGTGCCGCCGAACACTTCCTTGCCGATAATGACCCCGAAGCTGATCCCCAGCGCCACCTGCCACAGAGGAATGGTGGGCGGCAGGATCAGGGGAAACAGGATCATGGTAACAAAAATACCTTCGCTGACATCGTGCTTTCGCACACAGGCAAACAGGATTTCCCAGAAAATACCAACTACTATGGATGTCAGCAGGATCGGGAAGAAATAAACCGCCCCATGCACGAAGTTGGCCCAGATACTGCCCGGATCAAAACCGACGGTGCGCTCCAGAAAAGCCCCCCGCCAGCCCTCCAGTGCCCTGGTAAGCAGCTCGGGGTTGGCCACATAGGCGCTGTTGGCCTGAAACCCCACGTTCCACATACCCATGAATATGGCCGGGAAGGTGGCAAACACGACGATAATCATGATTCGCTTTAAGTCCATCGCGTCCCGCACATGGGCGGTGGTCCGGGTTACATAGGCGGGGCGGTAAAAAAACGTGTCCCCCGCCTCAAAGAAGGGATAAAGTTTTTCAAACCGCCCGCCCTTTTTAAAATGAGGCTCCAGACGGTCGAGGAATCGGCGCAATCCCATGATCAGCCCTCCTTCTCAATACGGGTTAAAACATCCCGCAAAATGGGGCCGTACTCATACTTGCCCGCGCAGACATACGAACACAAAGCCAGATCCTCCTCATCAAGTTCCAGACAGCCCAGTTTCTGGGCCATCTCCGTATCCCCCGCTACCAGATAGCGCAGGAGCTGGGTCGGCAGTATATCCAGCGGCATAACCGCCTCGTAATTCCCCATCGGCACGATGGGGCGGGGGCTGCCGTTGGTGGTGGTACTGAAGGCGAAGCGCTTTCCGGGGATAAACGCGGAAAGAACCACCCGCAGCACCGAATGTTTGTTGATTCCGGGACGCAGAAAGGAAAACATTTCCCGGTCCCGCCCTTCCCGGAGGCAGGAAATTTGCTGATGGTAACGGCCCAAAAAGGCCAGCGGCCCCGCGGCGGTCCGGCCGCTGAAAACCGAGCCGGAAACCACGCGGTTTTCGCCGGGCTGCAATTCGCCCGCCGTTAGATCCTCCAGGCTGGCCCCCAGGCGGGTACGGAGCAGCCGGGGATTCTTGACCACCGGCCCCGCCAGGGAGACAATCCGCTCCACCCAGAGGGTCCCGGTGGAAAACAGCTTGCCGGCGGCAATGACATCCTGATAACCGATATACCAGACGGTCTTATGGGCGTCCACGGGATCGAGAAAATGGATGTGGGTGCCCGGCAGCCCGGCGGGATGGGGCCCGCTAAAACGCTCAAACCGCGTTCCGGGCAGCCCCTCGCCGGGGATCTGGCCGGTTCCGCCGGCGCAGATAAAAACCGTCCCCCTGGTCAGCCGGGAGAGGACTTTGATTCCCCGGAGAAAATCTTCCTTATATTCGGCAATAACCAGGGCGGGATCGGCGGCCAGCGGCTGGGTATCGACAGCCGTTACGAAAATTGAGGCCGGTTCCGCGTCAAGGGCCGGCGTTTTGGAGTAGGGGCGGGTTCTGAAAGCCGTCCATAGGCCCGATTGCCGGAGATTTTCCCGCGCCGTCTCGGCGGGCAGTTGATTCAGTTCTTCGTCGGTGTAGCGGGGAAAGGAAACCGCGTCCTCCCCCTCCAGATCGATAACCACCGATTGAAAAACCCGCTGCGCCCCCCGGTTGACGGCGCTGACCACGCCCGCCCCCGGAGAGGTGAATAATACGCCCGGCGTCTTTTTGTCGGAAAACAGCGCCTGCCCCAGTTTGACCCGGTCGCCAACCTGCACCGCCATGGACGGCTTCATGCCGTGGTAGTCGAAACCGGCCAGGGCCACGCGCTTTACCGCCGGCCCCGGTTCAATTTCCTGGCGCGGCGCGCCGGTAATGGGTAAATCCAGTCCGCGTTTGATTCTTGTCATGCGTCAACCTGCCTGATAATAACGGAAAGATGCGGCTTTTAACCGCTGAAATGCCGGAAAACAACGTTCCGTTTTGTTGTTATCATATTCGTTCTTTTGAGGCTGTCCTAAAAACTGAAGTTTTTGAACAGCCTCTTTGTATAAGTTTATTATGCTTATGTTTTTTTTTCAATAATTTTCACTCCTTTTTTATATTATTACTTAATTTGTCAAGAATGTCAATTTTTTTCTTTTAAAAATCGAAAAAAAATCCACAGGCAAAATGCCGCCCTTATAACTTGCATAAGCGCGTTTCTTCCGGTAAAATACAGTATGGGAATCTTTGGAAATCCTGGCGGGTTCCCGGATATTTCCCGAAGAAGATTGCTTTTTTCCGTGTACTATACACAAATACGATAAAGCGGTTTTTTTCATGGGGCAAAAAAACCTCTGAAAACGGTAGCTTTTAGAGGTTCCCTTATTTTCATATTAATGGAGTCTTGAAGATGAATGTACTCAGTATTGTGCTGTTGGTTTTTTTTGTAATCATAGCGGTTTTGCTGATCTTGTTGGTTTTGATCCAGAATGAAGAAGGGGACAGCCTGGGGGGTATTTTTGCCGGGGGCAGCGGCTCCGCCTTTGGTTCCCGGTCGGGGAATGTGTTGACCAAGACAACTACGGTACTGGGGGCTCTTTTTCTGATTATCAGTCTTAGTTTGGCCCTTTTGAACCGGACCCCCGGCGGTTCCGGGGTGGAATCCGCGGGAAGAGAGCTTTCGGGTGAAATCGAAGGAACGAACTGGCTGGACGAAGAATTAAACCTTCAGGATGGTGAAATACCGGGAGACGAAATACAGGAAAACCTGGGCGGGGAAGAAGCCGCGGCGTCTGAATAGGCTGGGGGTTTTATGTTCCTGTACGAGGTATTCCGGCCGGAATTAATCAAGGTGAATCTGGAGGCGGTGGACAAAGATGAAGCCTTCGAAGAATTGGTGGATCATTTTTGCCAGGCTGAACGGTCCAATGCCAGGGAAGAAATTCTGGAGGCCCTGCGGGAACGGGAAGCCAAAATGTCCACCGGGATTCACAAGGGTATCGGTATTCCTCACGGAAAAACCAATGCCGTGGAAAACGTATACGGGGTGCTGGGTATTTCCCGGCGGGGGATCGATTACGACGCCCTGGACGGGGAGCCGGTGTATCTTGTTTTTATGATTCTGATCCCCCAGAAAGATACGGAAAAACACCTCAAAATCCTCAAACGGATGGCGGAATTGCTGGAAAATCCCCAATTCTACATTGAACTGGTAGCTCAAAAGGACCCTCAGGGTGTGTATAATATTATCAAAAAATATGAAGATGTATTTATTACGCTGGATTAAGGGAAACCGGTTCCGGCGGGACGCGGACAAGCATGGCTAAGACTCTGGAATATCCGGGAGAAGAACCCGGACAGGAACCGTTTCAGCAGGCGCTTTTGGAACACCTCCTGAAAATCGAAGCCGAAGCCGCCGTTTTGGTGGACGAAGCCCAGGCGGATGTGGACCACCGGATCAGCGAGGCGGAACGGCATAACCGCGCCAGCTACGAGGAGCGCTACAGCCGGGAAGCGGCTGACCGGGAAGCGGCTTTTCACCGGGAGATCGAAGCGGTCAAAGCGTATTATCAGGAAGAACTTGAAGCCTACCGGGAAAGTCTTAATCATATCGTTATGGATAAAAAACGTTTTTCAGATCTGATAACAACGTTTCTGACAAGGGATAACTAATGCCGGACATGGGGAAACGGGCGTATGTGTACGCCAAAGCCTGCGGAATTACCGGAAAATCCTGTGTCGGCCGGGGGATTTCCCGCCTGCGGGGCCTTACCCGTCTTTCAGATCTGGATCGTCTGATTTTTCCCGGTGAGACCCGGGAACTTCCCGGAAAAGAACTCCTGCGGGACCTGGAAAAACGCCTTACCCGCCGGGCGGTTAAACAAATTTCGTCCATAGTGGCGGCTTATACAAAACCGCCGGAACTTTTGATCCGGCTTCTGCGGGTTTACGAATACGCCGATGTAAAATCGCTGATGAATTTCCTGGGTTCCGGGGAAGCGGGCGCTCCGGTTTTTACCGGCATCAAGCCCTTCGGAACGGTAAATTGGGCCGCCTGGCCGAAGCTTGAACTCATGTTCCGGGAAACGGAATTTGACTGGATTCCGGGGGAGAATTTCCGGGCCATGACCGGAGCTGAAAATATGCTTTGCCAGGCCCGGCTGGATCGCCAATATTACCAGCGGCTTTGGGAGAGCCTCCGCCGTCTTGCGAAAAAAGACCGGCGGGTGGGGGAATTTATTCTCGGGGAAGAAATATCCCTGCGGAACTGCGTGTGGGCCCTGCGTCTGCGGTACTATTACGGCCTGAGCCCCCAGGAGGGGCGGAAGTTTTTACTGGATATACCCCTGGGCTCCGGTTGTTCCGCCGCCGCGGACGCGGAGGCGGCGCTGAAATTTCCTCCGGACGGCGTTTCCTTCTGGAGCAACTGGAAACGGAGATCCTTTTTGAATCCCGAAAGATCGGGAGAAAACTGGAAACCGGACCCCCGGTTTTTCCAAAACGCGGTTTCCCGTTATTTATACCGTCTGGCCCTTCGTTTTTTCCGCCGCAGCCCCTTTTCCCTGGATACGGCTGTGTGTTTTATCAAGCTAAAGCAGTTTGAGGAAGATCTGCTCACCAGTGTTGCCGAAGGGGTAGGGTTGGGAATGTCCGGCGGGGATATTCTGGCGCTTCTGGAGGTGAAAGCATGATCAAGCCCCGGAAAATGAAACATGTTGATATTTCCGTTCTGAACCGGGACGTGGATGTGGCGCTTGAATACCTGGGCCGCCGGGGGATCATACATTTTACCGAGGGAGATGAAGACCGCTCCGCGCCGGAGATAAATTCCTTTTCGGAGTCCGCCGGGGAGCAGGCCGGAGGGGAAAGCCGCGGCACTGTGGGGAAAAATCTGGAAAAACTGAAGGCCAGCGCGGCCTGGCTGGGCGTTGAACTTCCCCCGGAGCCGGAAGAATCCACCGTGCTGCCCGGAGAGGCGGAGGAAAACCTGGCCGGAAAAATCAACGCCGGTGTGGCGGCCCTGATCAGCCGGGAAAAGGTCTTGTACATGGAAAAAGTCAAGGTTGAAGAAGCTTTGGCCGAGGCCCAGTCTTTCTCCGGTCTGCACGCCCCTTTCGCGAATCTTGATCAGCTTTCCTATCTTACCCTGCGGATTGGCAGACTGGACCCCAAGGGCCAGGCCGGTTTACGGGAAGCCCTGGGCGACCGGGCGGTTATCATCCCCCTGGGAGCGGGGAAGAACGGCGGCCCCGGGGACCGGATACTGGCGGCGGCCAGCAGAAAAGGCCGTTTTGCCCTGGACTCGGAGCTGAAAAAATTCTCCTTTACCCCCATAACGATCCCCGAAGGGTTTCAGGGGGTGCCGAAGGAGCTGCTTGAAGGGCTTGAAACCCGGTTGAAAAATATCCGGGAAGATCTTGAAACGGCAAAAAAGGAAAAAGAGGGCCTAAAGCAGGAATGGGGGCCAAAAATCCGGGAGCTTGCCGCTTCCTGGCTTATGGCTTCGATTGTGGAAGAACTCAAGGAAAAACTCAGGGCCACCCCAAACGCCTATGTACTTTCCGGCTGGGTTCCCCAGGACAACATAGGAGAACTGGTGGGAAAACTCTCGGAGCTTACCGGCGGCCGGGTGGCGATTCACACCTTTAACCCCGAGGAAATGCCGGAGGTTAAGGCCGGCCGGAAGAAGGTGCCGGTTTCCCTGAAACACGGGGCCTTTGTCCGGGGTTTTGAAGGGGTGGTTTTTTCCTACGGCGCGCCCCTTTACGGAACCATCGATCCAAGTCCTTTGGTGGCCTTTTTCTTTACCCTGCTGTTCGGCATCATGTTCGGGGATTTGGGCCAGGGATTTGTATTGCTCCTCGCGGGGCTCCTCACGGGAAAAAGGGGAATTAAAGCCCTGAAAAAATTCAGAAAATATTCATCCCCCCTGATTGCCGTTGGGATCAGTTCTATGGTGATGGGTTTTTTTACCGGAGCGGTATTTACCAACGAGGAACTGCTGGCGGGCCCCACCCTGGCGCTGACCGGCCTTTTTGGCCATCCGGTAAAACGGATTCTTACCCTGATGCCCCTGGCGGAACACGGCGGGAGCATGATCAAACTTTTTTATTTTTTCGGCTTTACTGTCGCCATTGGGGTGATCCTCAATTCCGCGGGCCTGGTTTTGAATATCACCAATCTTCTGATGCGAAAAAAATATGAAGAGGCTTTGTTTTCCAAAACCGGCCTTTCAGGGCTCCTGCTGTTCTGGTATGCCATTTTTATTGCCCTGCGTTGTATTTTCCTGAAGGGCCGGTTTATGTGGTTTGATATGCTGGGGCTGCTCCTGCCGCTGTTCTGTATTTTTTTTGGCCCCCTTATCTGGCGGCTTGCCGTCCGGGCGCGGCCGGTTTTGGAACATGGGTTTATGGTATTTATTATGGAGGGGTTTGTCGGAATTCTCGAAACCGCCTCCATCTATATTTCCAATACGGTAAGCTTTCTCCGGGTTGGGGCTTTTGCCCTGTCCCACGCGGTGCTGTCCTATATTGTGTTCCGTTTTTCCGAAGAAATAGCGGGCCTGCGCTTTCCCCTGGGGAGCGGCGGGTCCCTGCTTATTTTGATTTTCGGCAATTTGGTGATCATCCTGCTGGAGGGGATGATTGTGGCCATTCAGGTAGTACGTCTGCAGTATTACGAATTTTTCAGCAAATTCTTTACCGAAACGGGGGTGGAATTTTCTCCCTTCCGCTTCAGAAAGGAAGCCGCTGATACAAAATCATAAATGGAGTCTGTCTATAATGTAGACACATTATAGACAGACTACCTTAAAAACCGCATTTGCGTATGCAAATGTTACTACGGAGGAAATGTGATGAAACGCAAAATTGTTTTGTTTGTTTTGGCCCTGATGATGGCCGGAACCGTTCTTTTTGCCCAGGAGGCGGAGGCGGGAGCGGAGATAGAAAAGACCCCCACGGCGGTATGGAAATATTTTGC
>JAISAN010000190.1 GCA_031266635.1 Treponema sp.
CCCGAAGCCATTGCCGCGGCGGAGGAGGCGGTCAAGAACAGCCTCAATTTAGAGGGGGTATTCAACCCCTGGATTCTGGGACAGGGTTTTGTGGAAAAAACGCTCAAGGTGCCGGAAGCAACATGGTCTCTGCCGGGTTTCAACCTCCTCAAACACCTGGGATTCAGCGACGGGGACATACAGGCCGCGGAGATCTACGCATGCGGGACCATGGGGCTTGAAGGCGCGCCGGGGCTTAAAAAGGAACACTACCGCGTGTTCGACACCGCCATGCCTTCGGGTAAGAACGGCAAGCGGTCTATCCCCTGGAAAGCCCACATAGCCATGATGGCCGCGGTACAACCCTTCATCTCCGGGGCCATTTCCAAGACCATCAACATGCCCAACAGCGCGGGCTACGAGGATGTGAAGGGGGCCTATATGCTCTCCTGGAAAAACGCCCTCAAGGCGGTGGCCCTCTACCGGGACGGGTCCAAACTTTCCCAGCCCCTCTCGTCCTTTGCCCCCGGCACGGACCCCCTGGCGGATACGATCCTCACGGTGGAACGGAGCCTGGCCCATGACCGGCCCGCGGCGGTGGAACGGTCGAAAACGGATCACCGGGGTATCCGCAGCCCTTTGCCCAACCGGCGTTCAGGCTATACCCAAAAAGGCAAAATCGGCGGACACTCCATCTATATCCGCACCGGCGAGTACAACGATGGTTGTCTGGGGGAAATCTTTTTGGATATGCACAAGGAGGGGGCGGCCTTCCGCAGCCTCCTCAACAGTTTTGCCATTGCCGTTTCCCTGGGGCTCCAGTACGGCGTTCCCCTGGAGGAATATGTGGACGCCTTTATTTTCAGCCGTTTTGAGCCCAACGGTATGATTCAGGGCCACGACTATGTGAAGATGGCCACCAGCGTAATTGATTATATTTTCCGGGATTTGGCGATTAGTTATTTGAAGCGGACCGATCTGGGGCAGATTAAGCCTGAAGACCTTTTAACTACGGAAATAAAAAACAATCCTGACAGTCCCGCCGGAGAGAACAATCCCCGGCAGGGAAAAACCAGCGCCGGTTTCCGTCCCTACAGTTCCCCGGCTCAGCCCGGCGGCAGTTCAGGGGGCGGCGGACCCGCTCCGGGGAACAGCGCCGGGGGAGGCCGGGGGGTCAAAGCCGCCGCCCCGGACGGTTCGACAGGGGCCCCCGGCAGGCCTGCAGGCCGCGCCGCCGCTTCATCCCAGCCCGGACCGGGGCAAAAACCCTCCCAGGCGGCGGAGCAAGCCCAAGCGGAAGCCCCGCCGGATTTTCCCCTGCAACAAAACGAATCGCTAAAAATCGCCCAGGCCCGGATCAAAGGTTACGAGGGCGACCCCTGCCCGGTCTGCGGCGCCCTAACCCTGGTACGGAACGGCACCTGCATGAAATGTAATACCTGCGGAGGTACCACCGGCTGCAGTTAGTGTCTGTCTATAATATTAACCTGCAAGACTCGCCCGCCGCCTGCGGAGGGGCTTGCGGTTAACGCGGGCGCCGGAAATGATGGTCGTCCGGCGGCGCTTGTCCAATCCCCGCGAATACCGCGGGGCCTATATGGCAGTAGCCGCCGGGGTTTTTGTCCAGGTACTTCTGGTGGTACTCCTCGGCGGGACAATAATTTTTTAATTTTTCGCACTCCACGGTGATGGGTTTATCACAGCCTTTTTGCAGTTCTTCAAGGGATTGCCGTATCACCGGCAGATCTCCCTCATCATCATAATAAACCCCCGTGCGGTACTGGACGCCCCGGTCCGCGCCCTGGCGGTTTATCGCGGTGGGATCAATGGCCCGGTAGAAAAGAACAAGAAGGCGGGACAGCGCCAGAACTGCCGGATCATATTCCACCAGCACGGTCTCCGCGTGGCCTGTATCCCGGTAACAGACATCCTCATAGGATGGATTGGCGGTATTCCCGTTGGCGTAACCGGCTTCGGTACGCACCACGCCGGGGATCAGGGACAGGTACTTTTCGGCCCCCCAGAAACAGCCTCCCGCCAGATAAACGCGCTTCATCATGACCCGTCCCTTTCCGGTGTTTCTCCCGCCGGTTCCATCAAGGCTGTCTCCGCCCCGGCCCGGAAAACCGGCTTAATCCCCGCCCAGTTCCGCGAAAGCTTTAAGAACCGCCTGGGCCACTTCTTCATCTTCCGCCACGCTGCCGCCGCTTACCCCTATGCCGCCTACGGTTTTGCCCTTCACCTGCAAGGGGAAGCCGCCGCCAAAAATAACCAGCTTGTCGTTGGTAACGTTGATGCCGAAGGCGCTGCCGCCCACCTGGGCGATTTTCCCGAATTCCGCGGTGGACTGGCGCAGTACCGCGGCGGTATAGGCCTTCTTGGGAGAAATTTCAAGGCTGGGAAGAATGGCGTCCCCAAACCGCTGGAGCAGCCTGAGGTTGCCGTTTTCATCACAGATCGAAAGGCTTACGCCCACCCCCAGGGTCCGGGACTTCTTTTTCGCCGCCTGGGCCAGGGCTTCGCAAATTTCTTCGGTCAAAACAAAATCAGCCATCATGTACCTCCATTATTACAGACACTAATTGGGCTTGTTTAACAAGCTGGTTTATCCTGGAAACGGTTTTAAATTTGGTCCTCTCTAGATTATAATAGAGGTACAAGGAGTGTCCATGTCAATTCATATTGCGGCAAAACCGGGGGAAATCGCCGAAGCTATTCTGCTTCCGGGAGACCCCCTGCGGGCTAAATTTATTGCGGAGAATTTTCTGGAAAAACCAGTGTGTTACACCCAGGTACGGAATATTCTGGGGTATACGGGGCTGTATAAGGGCCGGCGGGTTTCAGTCCAGGGGACAGGAATGGGAATTCCTTCAATTTCAATTTACGCGCATGAATTATTCCGGGATTACGGGGTACAGCGGGCGATTCGTATTGGGACTGCGGGTTCTATCCGGGAAAATGTGCGGCTTCGGGATTTGGTGCTCGCCGTGTCGGCCTGCACGGATTCCGGGGTAAACAGTATCCGTTTTGGGGGTAAAAGTTACGCCCCAACGGCTTCTTTCACGCTGCTTAAAACCGCCTACGATATTGCTTTGACCAGGGGCTGGGATCCAAAAGCAGGCCCGATAGTCTCTTCCGATACGTTCTACACTGAAGACCCTGATGAATGGAAACTCTGGGCAAAATTCGGCTGCCTGGCGCTTGAAATGGAATGTGCGGAATTGTATACACTGGCGGCAAAATATGGCCGGGAGGCCCTGTGTCTGCTGACGATCTCCGACAGCTTGATTACCCATGAACAGACTTCCGCCGAGGAACGGCAGACGGCTTTTACCCGTATGATGGAGGTGGCTCTTGAGACCGCGATTTCGTAAAAATCAGGACGCGGCAATCAGTTGACGTGTTACCGGTAAATATTCTATACTGACTACCGCGCCCAGATGGTGGAATTGGTAGACACGCTGGTTTCAGGTACCAGTGCCTTCACCGGCATGGAAGTTCGAGTCTTCTTCTGGGCAGATAAAAAACAGCCCCGCCCTCCGGCGGGGTTTTTGTTTATATGCGTTATATGCGGAAGAAGACTCGAACTTCCGGAGGCTGCGCCGAGCGAAGGCGAGGAAAAGCGCGCAGGATGCGCGCGGCAGCAGCCGGAGGCGGCCCGGAACCCCGAAACAGGATGTTGAGGGGTGGAGGGTTCGAGTCTTCTTCTGGGCAATGAAAAACGGCCCCGCGACAAGCGGGGCTTTTTGTTTGAACGCA
>JAISAN010000039.1 GCA_031266635.1 Treponema sp.
GGGACCTGCCGAATCTGCTGGAGTGTTACCGAATCATAGCCGGCGCCG
Source organism: Treponema sp. (assembly GCA_031266635.1). Taxonomy (GTDB): domain Bacteria; phylum Spirochaetota; class Spirochaetia; order Treponematales; family Breznakiellaceae; genus JAISAN01. The sequence continues at coordinate 49 of JAISAN010000039.1, forward strand.
AACCAGCGCATAGTCATTAACATATTATTATCCTCTATTTTTTACGCACGAGATAAAATTCCCCCAAAACATACGCGCATTTTGGGGAAATCTCCGCTAATCTGGAAATGATTCAGGCAATCAGCTTCTTTGCCACTACCGCGGCGCCCCCCGCATCGGGAGCGTATCCGTCCGCACCGATTTGATCGGCATATTCCTGGGTAATGGGGGCGCCCCCCACGATAATTTTGAATTCCCTGGGGATGGAAGCTTCAATCACCTCGATTGCCGTTTTCATGGCCGGCATGGTGGTGGTAAGCAGGGCCGAAAGGGCCAGGATTTTGGTATCCGGGTTTTGTTTCAGGGCCTCGACAAAGGTCTCCGGCGCCACATCCACACCCAGATCAATAACTTCAAAACCGGCACTTTCTATCATCATGGCCACCAGGTTTTTGCCGATGTCGTGCATATCCCCCGCCACCGAACCGATAATACACTTGCCCAGGCTTGTACCCGCCTGGCTGGAAAGCCGGGGTTTCAATACCTCCACGCCCTTTTTCATGGCCTTGGCGGCGATCAGCATTTCAGGAACAAAAATTTCCCCGTCCCTGAATTTATTCCCCACGATTCCCATGGTGCCGATCATCCCCTCATTCAAAATTATCAGGGGATCAACGCCTTCCGCCAGAGCTTCTTCCACAAGACCGGCCACAATTTTCAGTTTCCCCCCTTCCACTGCCTGGGCAACTTCTTCAAGCTTCGACATACCGGCGTCCTCCTTGTTTCAATGTTATATTAATCTGCCGCCTCCCTGAAGTTCAAGTACCAAAAAGTCCCGCCCTGAAGGCGCTGATATATTCCATGCAGAATTCATCCTGCCCCAGCAGGGCCTCCGCCGCGTAAAGCAGCCCCCGCATATCCCGGTTGAGGGGATCAAGAATCGCGCTGTCCATTCCCGCCTGCATGGCTAAAACAATAAAACCCTGGTTCACATATTTTCTGATCGGCAGATTAAAGGAAACATTGCTCGCCGCGCCGATAACATGAATATCCGCCTGGCGTTCCTTTATCTTTTTTATGGTGCTGAGCACCACCGCAACACCATCCTCGGAGGTACAGAGCATTTCTACCAGCGGGTCAATATACAGATGGGAACTTGGAATCTTATAGGTTTCGGCCTTCTTGAGGATCGTTTCAAGGACCGTCAGCCTTTTCTCCGCGTTTTTGGGAATCCCCGAATCATCGCAGAGCAGGGCGATACATTTCCAGTCCGTCCCGGCGATGGCCGGAAACACGTCTTCTATTTTGGTTCCTTCGCCGGACACCGAATTGACAAGCCCCGGCTTTTTGCAGAGCCGTATAGCCTGGGCGCAGTGTTTGGCGTTGGGGCTGTCAATGGAAATAGGCGTATCCGTTACTTCCTGAACCAGGCCGATCAGCCAGGCCAGAACTTCCATCTCCGCGTCCCCCGGCGCCGAAGCGCATACATCAATAAACGCCGCCCCCGCGTCGGATTGTTTTTTGGCCAAATTACGGATAAAATCCGCGTTTTTTTCCGAAATCGCTTTAGATACCGAGGGAATAGAGCCGTTGATTTTTTCTCCTACTATTATCATATCTTACCCCTTTGTTCCACCGGACCTTATTTTGACAGGATCTGGTGAAGCGCCTCGCCGTACGCAATCGCTTCTTCCGTAGTGGGTTTTGAGGTCTGAATAAACAGGCCCTTCCGGCCAAAAAAGTCGAGCAGTTTTTGCGAATACTCCACCATGTCCACGTTGGTATCCTGGAGGTGATCCCAATAATTGTGGCGCAGGCAGAGGACCGTTTTCCCCGCCACCGCGTCCCGGACCTTTCCCCAATCCGGAACCTGGGGAATGGTAAAATCCAGCCCCCGCAGACCGCTTGTTTCCATCATAACCGCCGCCACATTCTGCACATTCCCGCAGGAATGAATCACAATTCCCCCCGCGGCTTCGGAAATTTTATTGTTGTACTTTACGCCGAACTCCCGGTAAAGCTTGGGCGAAAGCAGGGCCGCGGTGTCGTCGCTTATCCTGATACCCACTTCCCGGGGGATATGCCACGCCTCGTGGCTTATACTGTAGAAATTTGTGAGCCGCTTAAGCTGCTCTTTGATATACTGAATCGTCGCTTCCGTTACCTTTTCCAAAAGGGCGTGAACCTCGTCGGGAAATTCCAGGGTCGCCTCCACAAAAGAAGTATAATCCCAGATAAGGGACGCGGTAACCAGCGGCGAAGGAACATTGACCACCCGCAGCGGTATGTCGGAATGGCTTTGCATATACTCAAGGCGTTTCCAGGCGTCCGCATACACCGGGTTATTCACCGGATCGGGCAGTTCCAGCTTATATACATCGTCAACGTTTTCCTCCCGGATAAGCGCCGTGATCCAGGGATCCGCCTCGTTGTTTACCTTGTATTCGCAGCCAAAGGCGGCGGCCACAATGCCGATGCCCTTGTTCGGCTTGATATTGGGAAAGCCGTAATCGTAAATACCTTCCCGTTTCGCGCTGAAATCCTCGGCCCATTTTATTTCCGCGTCATCATCGTAAAAATAGTCTTTTGTCGCCCCGTGAAAAGGCCCAACCTCAACGAAAAAGGGAACCTCATCAACATCTTCAAGCCGCCAGTTTGCCGCGATCCGGCTTTTTTTGGTTTCAATATCCAGAATTTCGCTCACGATATAACCTCCTTGGTAGGTATCATATCATACCATATTATCAAGGACTGCCACAAGGCCGATTTTTATTCGTGGGTTTAATACCCCGGCGCTTGCCGCGCGGAGGCTTATTTGCCGAAGATCATGTTGGGAATCCAGAGTATCAGGTCGGGAAGAAAAACCAGAAGCGCCAGTTCCGCAAAAACCGCTCCCATGAAGGGCAGGCTTGCCCAGGCATATTCTTCCGGGGGACAATCTATGATGCCGCACACCGTATACAGCGCCGAACCTATTGGCGGAGTCATCACCCCCAGGGTAACCATAGTGGCCATAAGGACCCCAAAATGCACAGGGTCCATGCCAACCTTGATCACCATGGGGAGGAAAATAGGGGTTAAAAGAAGGAAATTAACATTGCTGTCCACGAACATCCCGGAAATAAACAAAAAACCCAGGATAATCAGGGTAAGGAGATAGGGATTATCGGTAATACCGAAGATAAAATTGCTTAACGTAACCGGGAGCTGCACCCAGGTTATGGCATAGCTGAAAGGCCCTGACATGGCAATGATCAACATAATAGCCCCATTATCCTTAAATGAAGTTACCAGGGCCTGTTTAAATTTTTCCCAGCTAAGCTCTTTATAGACAAATTTACCGATGATGATGGCGTAAACCACGGCAAAGGCCCCGGATTCTGACGCGGTAAAAAGACCAAAACGGATACCGACAATCAATATCACCGGGAACAGCAGGGCCCAGATGGAATCCCTGAGATTATTGGCAAGCTCTTTCAGGGTAAGTTTCGCCGCTTCAGGCCGCGGGGGGTCGTATTTTTTTATCCGGGAAGTGATGGTGGTGGTGGACATCAAAAAAAGCATCATCAAAATGCCGGGAATTATGCCTGCGGCAAAAAGCCGGCCTATGGAAACCTCGCCGACAAAACCAAAGATAATGAGTCCCAGGCTCGGCGGGATGGTGGCGGTAATCAGGGCCGTGATACAGTTAATCGCGCAGATATACCCCTTGCCATACCCGAGGCGCATCATTTCGGGGGCCAGAATCCGGGTTTCCATGGCGGCGTCCGCGGTAGCCGACCCCGACACGCCCCCCATGAGGGTGCTCATAACCACGCTGATTTGGGCGGTGCCGCCATACATCCGGCGGGTAAGGAGCCGGGCCAGGTCCAGGAGCCGGCGGGTAATCCCCGACACGTTCATCAAATTTCCGGCGAAGATAAAAAACGGTACGGCGAGAAACGCGAAAGACTGGCTCTGGGAAACGATCTGCTGAACCACAATTTCCGGGGGCAGAACCGGCGTTACTATGAAGTAAACCATTCCCGCAATGCCGATCACAAAAGCAATGGGCATACCCAGGGCAAGAAACAAAACAAAACAAAATAATAAAAAACTCACCTGCCGCTCCCCTGGATAAAATTCAACACACAGCGCCTGATTTTAATAATGGTAGAAACTGCCATCGAAGCCGCCGCGAAAACAATGCTGACGGTTACCAGTGAATACGGAATGGGTATGGACTGGTATCGCCTGATCCATTCCGACTTCGCCAGCCTGACGCCAAAAAATACAATAGCTCCCAGGGCAGTCAATATAATCAGAAATATCATAATCTGAACAATTATCCGGATTTTTCCGGGCAGGTTCCGGGTTAACAGATCTATACCGACAAGCTGTCCCGAACGGTAGGCAACATCGGCGCCCATAAACGCGGTCCATGCCAGAAGAAGCATCGCCATATCAATATTCCAGGCCACAGAAACCCGGAAGAACCGCAGGATTGCCGATAAAAAAACAAGGGCTATCAAAAGGACAAAACCCGCCCCGCAGATGATCTCTTCGGCTTTACAAAAGAACCGGTAAATCTTTTTCATATAAACTCCACGGGGCGGCAGAGAAATTGAAGGGGAGCCGGACCCCATGTATCCGGCTTCCGCGCCTTTACATCCCTAACTCCCGGAACAGTCTGTCTTTGAGGCCCCTGGTCAATTTCAGATCATTATTGGTATAAAGTGGAGCAATGGCGTTCTCAAACTCGGTTAAATTAGGCTCGGTAATGGTTACTCCCTTGCTCCTGAATCCGTCATAATATCCCTGTTCTTCCCCGGCAATGATACCCGAATATTTTGTTACGGTATCATATACGGTTTTAAGAAACAGTTCCCGGTCAGCGGCGGGCATACTGTCGATCAGGGATTTTCCGCATACAAAACTGCTCTGAAGCATAAAATGTTTTGTCAGGGCCAGATACTTGGTCACTTCGTAAAGCCGGTAACTGTCGGCGGTGGAAGCCTGGATTTCGCAGCCGTCAAGGGTTTTTGCCTGGATGCCGGCATAAATGTCGGTAGCGTTTACGGTAGTCTGGGCATAGCCGAGGTATTTGGCCAGGGCCTGACCAATGGCGTTGCCAAAACCCCGGACCCGGAGACCGGAAAGATCGCTTACCTTGTTGACCGGCCTGATGGTATAAAAACTGCGGAAACCATTGAACATATCGGCGATGAGTACAATACCCTTTTTCTCAAGTTCCGCCTGCCATTCTTTGTACAGGGAAGTATGGGGGAGCTTTTCCAGAATTTTGTAATCCATAAGCACATACGGCGCCATGAGAATATTGAGGTCGGGAATATTGAACTGGCTTGCGAGCCGTCCGGGATCGGAAGGTATCACCAGGTTTACTCCCAGCCGGGCCTGGGTTACCAGGTTATCGGTATCGCCGGGGAGCTGCCCGGCAACATAAACTTTCACGTCAAAGCGGCCGGTGGCGTTAAGAATTTCCGCCGCTTCAAGCATCATCCGGCTTTGGCCGCTGGTGGCGCCTTCGGTTCCCGCAAAGGTAACCGCTATCCTGGACCCGGCCTGAGCGCCGCCTTTTTTTTCACAGCCGGCAAGACTTATCAAGGGAACAAACGCCGCCGCCAACAGAATTTTCGCCAGTTTCATAAACCGTCCTCCTGTAGTCTCACAAAACACATACTGCCGGTCCTTTCTCAAAGCTTCAGCTTTGAGAAAGACGTAAAAGGTGGTTTCATAAAGCCGGCCTTGAGAAACCCAGAGTGTGTCAAAACCAACCGGCTTCTGAAACCACCTCTTTTTATTTTAGTATACCGGGGTACTGCTAACACCGGAGATTTTTTCAAAATTCCGCATTTTGATAAGACAATTCCCG
>JAISAN010000104.1 GCA_031266635.1 Treponema sp.
CGCTGGCGGGTAACTTCGTAGAGCAGTACCCCGGCGGCTACCGAAACGTTCAGGGAGTCTATCCTGCCCTGGGAAGGAATGGCGATCAGGGCGTCGCAGTTTTCCCGGAGGAGCCGGGAAAGGCCCTCTCCTTCGCTGCCCAGAACAATGGCCGCCCGGCCCCGGAGGTCCTTTTTATAGAGGGCTTCCCCGTTCATGTCGGCGCCGTAGATCCAGAAACCCGCGTTTTTCAGGTCCTGTACCGCTCGGGGCAGATTGGCCGTTTCGGCGGCGGGCACCCAGGAGGCCGCCCCGGCGGAGGTCTGGGCGATAACGGCGGCGTGTTTGGCGTTCCGGCGGTTCCGGGAGATCACCAGGTCCACGCCGAACTGATCGCAGGACCGGAGAATGGCGCCGTAGTTATGGGGATCGGTAATCTCGTCGAGGACCAGCGCCAGCACGTCCTTCTTTGGCCCGCGGCCGTCCGCGCCGGGGCTGTCCAGGGCGGCCAGAAATTCTTCCAGGGTGGTATCGGCGCTGCCGCCGCTAAGGCCGCCGGAACCGCCGTCCTGCCCTTCAACCGCCAGGGCGATACCCCGGTGATCCGGGGCCAGGCGGTCCAGCTCATGGGTTCCCGCCCGGTCCACCCGGATTTTATGATCCACCGCCAGAGCGGCCAGTTCCCGGGCCCGGGGGCCCGGCTTGGCCATCAGAAGGGGCCCGGCGGCCCTGCCGGATTTTATGTGTTCTTCAATGGCGTGAAAGCCCGTTAGATAAATCATGTATGCTAATATCCTGCTTTACTCCAGCCCGTAGGTTTTACCGTACTGGACAATTTCTACCGTATAGCCCTTTCCGGTCAGGTATTTCTGAAAGGCCGTCTGGGCCTTGGGTTCCCCGTGGACCAGAAAAATTTTCCGCAGCGCCGACGTGTCCAGGGAGTCCAGCCAGTCCCCGGCCTCCACATAGTCCGCGTGGGCGCTGAAAGCGTTGATCTCCTCAACCTCCGCCCGGCGTTTGAACCATTGGCCGTGGATCTTCAGGTCCGTTTCCCTGTTGCGGATTCGTCGGCCCAGGGTGTCCTGGGCCATGTAGCCCACGGTAAGAATCGTAACATTGGGATCGCCGATGTTGTGGATCAGGTGATGCTGAATCCGCCCCGCCTCGCACATGCCGTCGGCGGAGATGATGATCAGGGGGCCGGGATGATTGTTCAGGGCCTTGGACTCATCCACGCTGGTGGTAAAATGGAGGCTGTTAAACCCAAAGGGGTTTTTGTGGTGTTTGATAAAGGCTTCGTGGATCTGCGAATCGTAACATTCGGGGTGAATCTGAAAAATGGTCGTAGCGTTGGTGGCCATCGGGGAATCCACGTAGATGGGAATCTCCGGGATGATCCCCTCGTCAACCAGCAGGTGGAAGTAATAGACCAGCTCCTGGGTACGTTCAATGGCAAAAGCGGGAATGATGATCTTGCCCCGGTTTTTCACCGTCCGTTTGGCGATCTCCGCCAGCTTTTTCATGGCGTCATTGATGGTGTCGTGCCGCCGGTCGCCGTAGGTGCTTTCCAGCACCATATAGTCCGGCGCGGGGGGAATCTCGGGGTCCCGGATGATGGGCATATTTTTGCGGCCCAGATCGCCGGAACAGAGGATTCTGGTCTCGTTGCCGCCCTGACCCACGGTGAAAAGGGCCATGGCGGAACCTAAAATATGCCCCGCGTCATAGAATTCCAGCTTCACCCCTTCCCCGATATTGATGGGCCGCTTGTAGGATACCCCGATAAACTGGCCGGCGGCCTGAACCACGTCCTTTTCGCTGTACAGGGGCTGCCAGTCGAATTTTTCCCCCTTTTTTTGGGCCTGGGACCGCAGGTAGACCGCGTCTCTGGCCTGGATATTGGCGGAATCCATCATGATCAGGCTGGAAATGTCCCGGCTCGCCGGGGTGGCGTAGATGTTCCCCCGGTAGCCCTGTTTTACCAGCAGGGGTAAAAGCCCGCAGTGATCGTGGTGGCCGTGGGTTAATACCGCCGCCTCTATCCGGTCCACGGGGATGCCGAAATTCCGGTTTTTCCGGTCCGCCTCGGCCCGGCTGCCCTGAAACGCGCCGCAGTCGACCAGGTAACTTTTCCCGTCTATCTCCAGTACGTGTTTGGAACCGGTAACCTCCCCGGCGGCGCCGAGGGAATAAAAGTTAATATCCATAGGTAACATCATACCCTGTTTTTTGTTTTTATAACATGAGGTTGCGGCGATTTCAAAATTTTTGTTTTTGGTGCAAGCTTATAGCAGAGCATTTTTTTAAGGAGGCGCGTCATGAATAAGAGGCGCATACTGGCACTTGTTGTTTTTCCGGTTTTGCTGGCGGCGGTCCCGGCCTTTGGTCAGCAAAATAACGCTCCGGCGGGGTCGATTATCAACCACTACGCCGCCCGGAATTTTATCGCCGGTTCCATCCCCAAGGCGGATATGGATCAGATTCTCCAGGCGGGGATCCGGGCTCCCAGCGCGGGGAACCGCCAGCCCTGGTTCTTTACGGTAGTACAGAACCAGGACCTGGCAAAACGGATTGTCCGGGACAATGTGGACGGCAATGTCCTCATCGTCATTTCCGCTTCCGGGGACGGCAAAACCAACGGCGGCGCTATTCTGGACTGCGCCCTGGCGGCGGAAAACATCTACCTGGCCGCCCAGGCCCTGGGCTACGGTTCCCGGATTTACACAGGCCCCATGGACGCCCTGAACCGCGATCTCAAGACCGAATTGAGCCTCCCCAGCGGCCACAGCGCGGTCGTACTGGTCCGCGTTGGGCGGGTACAGCCGGGCGTTGACGCAGTAAGCGCCGCCTCAAGCAGGAAGGCCCCGGATTCGCTGGTAAGGTACAAGTAACCGGGCCGGTTTCAAAAGTGAGGCTGTTCCAAGATTTCAGTTTTGGAACAGCCTCAAGCATTTGAAATCCCGGCAGGGTCCCGGCTAAACCCCGTTAAAGCTATCTTGCCGATATATCCCTTCCGGGGTTAATATCGAAAGAAAGGAGCGAAAGGGGTAATATGCAATTTCGTTCGACCCGGTCAAACAAACCTCTGGTCTCCTTCAAGGACGCGGCGCTTCGCTGCCTGCCTCCTGACGGCGGTCTTTATGTTCCGGCCAGGGTCATGGATATCCGGCAGTTTTTTCTATACATGGATGCCGCCACCAGCTACCCGGAACTGGTGGCCGCCGTGGCTCCCGCCCTGCTTCAGGGGGAACTGAACCCCTTTTCCGCCTCCCGGGTGGCCGAAAGCGCTTTTGATTTTGAGCCCGAACTGATCCGCCTGGACGATGAATTTTCCCTCCTCAACCTCCATAACGGGCCCACGGGTCTTTACAAGGATTTTGGCATCGCTTTTCTGGCGGCGGTAATGGAAGAGCTGCTGAAAAATTCCGGGCAGGCCATGATCCTTTCCGCCGCCCGGGGAGATTCGGGGGTTAGTATAGCCAGGGCCTTCCAGCGGAGAAAGGGTATGTACGTGGTTTTGGCGTATCCCTCGGGGCCCATCCGGGGTCTGGACCCATCGACCCTGATTACCAACGGGGGAAACATTGTCCCCATCCAGATCCGGGGAACCTTTGACGATTGCCAGCGTCTGGTGAACGCGACAATCAACGACCGGAATTTCGCGGAACGGTACGGCGTAACCAGCGCCAACGCGATTAATCCCGGACGCCTTCTTCCCCAAACCTTCTATTATCTTTACGCCTTTATCCGGATTAAAAAATACCTCAAGGAAGATCTGGTTTTCAGCGTACCTTCGGGCAATTTCGGGAACCTCATGGCCGGCTTATACGCGTGGAAATTCGGGATGCCCGTCAACGGTTTTATTGCCGCCATGAACGCCAACAACGCCTTTGGCGATTTTATCCGGGGAAAGCAGTTTACGCCCCGGCCTCCCGTCGCCACCAATTCTCCGGCCCTTGATGTCAGCGTCCCCGCAAACTACGAACGGCTTTTATCGTTTTATGAGGAGGCCCCCGCGGTGATGCATAATATGGTTTATTCCGCCTCCATAAACGACAGCCTGACCCTCAAGACCATGGAACAGGTCTGGAAAAAATATCATATCCTTATGGACCCCCATACCGCGGTAGCCTTTGCCGCGGCGGAAGAACTGTCCGCCTCCAAAAAATGGGGCGATCATACGCATACCGTGATCCTGGCCACCGGCCATCCGGCCAAAGAAGCGGCCCTGGTCTTGCAGGCCACCGGCCAGATAATTCCAATACCCGAACCCCTTTCGCTTATGCAGAAAAAAACAGACCCTATAACAATCATTGATCCCCAGCTCGAAGACCTGGAAGGGGCTATCGCAGGCTGTTTTTAATAGCGGACTTGTTCAACAGGGCCGCCGTGAAGTTCGTTTCATGTCTTGCAATTTCCCGCCAACGAACCGGAGGTTCAAAGGTTCCGCCCCGCCGCGGAACCGCCTCCGCATGAGCGGATTCCTGGGTATCAGACCTCAGGCGAATAAGGAGATTTTATGAAGTTTTCCGGTACCTGTCTTTCCGCGTTCCTCTGCGTCTTGTTCCTTTCTTTTCCGCCGCTTATGGCCCAGGAAGGAAACGCCGATCCGGGGGATAACCGTCCGGTTACAGAAACCGGCGTCCCTGAGAATACGGCCCCCGAAGCTGAAACGCCCCCGGCTCCTGCCGCCGGGCCGCCTGCCGCCGGAACGCTGCGCTACGAAGAACTTCCGGGGGAAAATATCACCCGGAACATCGAGGACGCCGTAGCCCAGGAAAGCCGCGCACTGGGACTCTCCACCCGGATTGGAATCGCCGCCGGCATTGTTGCCGGTCAGGTCCTGCTGATCTGGCTGGTCTGGCTCCTGTTCAAGATAATTGCCAAAAGACTGACCGAATACGGCAGCGAAAAAATAAAACCCCTAACCATCAAAAAATTAAAACTCTTAAACACCAAACAGATCCTCAATGTTTTGTTGTTTCTGCTGAAAATTCTCAAATATCTCATCACGGTCTTTCAGCTTTTTATCACCATCCCCATTGTGTTCAGCCTTTTCCCGCTGACCAAAGACCTGGCCGCCACCATTTTTGGATACATCCTCAACCCCTTAAAAAATATTCTCTTCGGAACCATCCATTATATCCCCAACCTGGTTACCATTATAATAATCGTGTGGATAACCCGGTATGTTCTCCGGGCGCTGAAATTTTTCACCACCCAAATCGCCCGGGGGAAACTGGTGGTCCACGGGTTTTACGCCGACTGGGCGGAACCAACGTTTAACATCCTCCGGGTGCTGCTGTGGGCCTTTACCGTAGCGATTATCTATCCCTATCTGCCCGGATCGGAATCCCGGATTTTTCAGGGGGTCTCGGTGTTTGTGGGGATCATCTTTTCCCTGGGATCAAGTTCCGCCATCGGGAACCTGGTGGCGGGGCTGGTGATAACCTATATGCGGCCCTTTAAAATTGGCGACCGGATTCAGATTAAGGACATCACCGGGTTTGTGGTGGAAAAAACCCTTATGGTGATCAGGCTCAAGACCCACAAGAACGAGTATGTTACCTTTCCCAATCTGATGATATTGAATTCCAGCATTATCAATTACAACACCTCATCGGATGAGGATGAGGAGGGGCTTCTCCTCTACGCGACTATTACCTTTGGGTACAGTACTCCCTGGCAGACGGTTCATAAAATTCTCATTGACGCGGCCCTCAAGACCAGCCATGTCCAGAAGAGCCCCAAACCTTTCGTCCTCCAGACCGCGATGAATGATTTTTACGCCAACTACCAGATCAACCTTTACACCAAAGAAGTGGACAAGGCGCCCGCCATTTACTCCCGGCTTTACGAAAATATCCAGACCGGCTTCCACGAGGCGGGCATCGACATGACCGCCGCCCACTACCGGATCAACCTGCCCGCGGAAGCGTACAAACCGCCGGAGGACCTGGCGGATACAAACACAGGGCAAGCGCGCAGCCGCAGTTCAGCGGGGTAACAGCCCCCTGCGCGTTTGCTTTACAGCGGAACCGTCTTTTTACGAAAACCGCTATTTCCCGAAAGCTTTGTCCGCCTGGCCGGAAAACCACTGGAGCATGGCCTCCGCGCGGTTGGTAAAGGAATTTCCGATCCGTTCCCCCATGCCCGGCAGGGATACCGCTTTTACCATAGAAGCCGCGTACACAAGCAGGCTGTCCCCCGCGTCAATTACCGCCACCACCGAATGGAGCCTGTTTTTCCCCACCGCCGGGATAATGCCCACATTCATGGCGCTCAGGTTCCGCTGGACAAAGATCAGCGAGTCCACGTCGGCCGAATAATCGTACTGGTAAATATTGTCCCCAAAGGTCAAATCCTTCTGCCGGGCGTAAACCCGCAGTTCCCGGGGAACTTCCGAAAAAACCGGATCAGGAAGCGGCTGTTTAGTACTCGCCCCGTCGATAATATGGGAATATTCATAAAAAGTCCGCATGGTTTTCCGGCTGGCCGAATAGTACTGTATCCCCGTCAAACTCGACAGGGCCAGGGCTCCATTGTACAGCCGGGTCCGTTCTTCCTCTGTCCAGGGACCCGCCGGGTCCGCCGGTTTTTCGTAGCGGTACAAACTTTCCACAAACAGCCCCGGCTCAAGACTCCGCATCAGGTCATCCACCAGCCGCAGCAGCCCCGGATGCCGGGGAATCAAAAGGGGCCGGGGCTCCTTCAATTGCACCCTGGTGATAATCTCCCCCCCCAGCAGCTCTGCGGCCTGTTCGGCGCCCGTCAGCTCCTCCAGCGAAGCCGCCGCCAGCGGAGAGAAAACCATAACCGCCAATAACCACACAAAAACTATATGCTTCATCATCTCTATAATAACCATAAATCACGGCGGGAACTAAGGCTCCCCGCCGGGGAACAAGCTTAGCCTAGCGGATCCCGCGGTAATACACCCGGACCTGTTTATACAGGCCCTCGCCCTCGCTCTTGGTTTCCACATCGGCAATGTCGTTCAGAGTGGTATGGATCAGGCGGCGGTCAAAAGGATTCATCGGTTCCAGAAGGATGGAATCCCGGTTTTCCCGGACCCGGTCGGCCACGGTATAGGCCAGACGGACCAAAGATTCCTCCCGGCGGATCCGGTAATTTTCGCTGTCCAGAATAATACGGATGTCCTCCCGGCCCTGCTTTCCCGCGTAAATGTTTGCCAAAAGCTGGAGGGCGTCGAGGTTCTTCCCCTTTTTCCCTATCAGGATTGACGAATATTCCGAATCAATTTTGAGGCCGATCTTGTGTTCCTCCCGGAAAAGTACCGATACTTCCCCGCCGTATCCCATTCGGCTGATCAGGCCCTCCACAAAATCTATCATGGCCTGTTCAAAATCGTTTTTTGCCTCGGGGTCGCCAAAGACCGCCTGGCCGCGCTGGTCTCCATTCCCCCTGGCCGGGGTGCCTTTGTTCTCCCCGCCCTCACCGGCCCTGTCTGTTCGGGAAGACTCCGCGTAAGCGGCAACCTGATGATCCGTGTGGACTTTGATCTTTACATAGCCCTTTTTGAACAAGCCCTGACGCTGGGTTTCAAGAATCTCCACGTCAAAATCATCTTTTTCAAGACCCAGTTCTTCCGCCGCCCGGTCTATAGCCTCTTTTTCAGTGCGGCCTTCAAATTCATATACCATAATGCGCTCCTCGCAAAAGAAATTGCTCTACCACCAGCTCCGCCCTACTTTTTCTTTTTCCGCTTCGGAGCGATAACCGGTCCGGCCTGGGCCGCAGCCTGGGCGGCCCGTTTGGGGGCCAGGTATTTGTTAATCGCCACCTGCTGTACCATGGTAAGGACATTGGAAAAGATCCAGTAAATAAGCAGCCCCGAAGGAACATCGTACAGGATAAAGAAAAACACAATGGGCATCACATAAAGCATCATCTTCATCTGGGCGTTGCCCTGCTGATCCGGGGTTTGGGTTACCTTGCCGTACAGGAGCTGGGAACCCACATAAATAAAGGGCAGCAGCCGGATGGCGCTCCAGCCCAGAATGGGGATACGGAACGTGGAAAAAGTATAGACCGCTTCGGGGAGGGAAAGGTCGGGAATCCAGCCGGGAATAAACATGGCCCCCCGGAGGTCAAAGTGATTGTTAAAAAGGTTATACATGGCAAAAAAGATGGGGATCTGGAGAAGCATGGGCAGACAGCCCGACAGGGGATTGTAGCCTTCTTTTTTATACAGTTCCGCCATTTCCGCGTTCATTTTCTGGGGATTATCCTTGTACTTTGCCTGGAGTTCCTTGATCTTCGGGGAAATAGACTGCATCCGCAAAGTCGCTTCGGAACCCTTTTTTGTCAGGGGGAAGAAAAGCACCTTTACCAGCAGGGTAAGGAGGATGATGGCGATACCATAGTTGGGAACAAGTTTGTAGAAGATCAGGAGGAACCATTTGAGGATCTTTTCCAGGGGGCTTAAAAAACCCCTGCTGTTGGCCACTTCCACAAGCTGCATATCTTTAAGGCCATACCCGTTGTTTCCGTTGTTGTAGAGCGTAAGAACATCCTGGGTTTTGGGGCCCAGATAAAACCGGTAGGTGTCCTCCACCCGGGACGTATTCAGGGGCGGACGGATGATATTGAGCCGGGAAGCGGCGGGCAGCCCCGGTTCGTCTTTGGTGGAAAAGTTAAGGTCGTATTGGGCCAGATAGGGAACGGCAATAAAGGCGAAGTATTTTCCCGCGATGGCCGCCCAGGTGGGCCGGGAACCGATGATTTCCGGCCTGTTCTCATTGACCTTTTCGGTCCGCCGCTTGCCGTTCACATAGGTAAGGTAGCTGCGGGATTCGTAGCGGCCGTCGAGCTTGGCAAACTGGGGGCCAATCTGGGGCCCGAAAGACAGGGTATAGGCGGCGCCGGAAAAATTGAGACCCGGAACCGAATACCCCCCATCGAGGATCAGCGTCAGCTCAAACATATATTCCCGGGGCTTAAAATCGTAGCGCTTGGTCAGCCGGAGACGGCCGGGAGCGGCCTGGAGCCCGGCGGCGGGAACCGTGAAATCCCGGTAGAATTCCACCGAATACTCGGAAATCCGGTTCACATAAAAGAAGGAACTTTCCGGCTGGGCGTTCAGATTGCCAAAAGCCACGGTAAAAGCGTGGGCTTCCTTATTCCCGGAAAGAACCATCTCCACAAAATCGTCTTTGTCCTTGTGTTCATGGAGCTTCCACGACACCAGGTCCCCCCCCGCGTTGGTCAACACCGCGGTTACCATAGGATTCCCGTCTTTACCGGGAATAACGATGGTAACCCGTTGTTCCGTCTGCGGCCCCGGATCGGGGAGTTCCACGGCGTTTTCCGCACCGGCAACAGGACTGCCAGAAACCGGGGCCTGCGTAAATTCCGGCGCGGCCTGTACCTCAGGAAGGGCAGGGGTTTCCCCAGGCGCCGGAGCTTCCCCCGTCGTCTGCCCCGCGGGAACCACGGGCTGACGAAACCCCTGGATCAGATAAAACGCCGATATAACGACAACCGAAAGCACAATCGCCAATAATGTATTTTTTTCCATACCTATTTCCTCGTTTGTTTTTGGAACAACCTCAAACCTCTTTGTTCCGCGATTTTCCCAAAAAGCGGCTCAAAACGGACGCCCTCACGGCACCGGATCATAACCGCCTGGATGAAAGGGGTGGCAGCGCAGGATCCGCCGCACCGCCAGAAAAGAACCACGGAATACGCCGTATTTTTTCACCGCCTCATACGCGTATACGGAGCAGACCGGATAATACCGGCAACTGGGGGGGAAGTGGGGGGATATGGCCTTCTGATAAAACCGGATACACAAAAGAACCAGGTTCCGAACCGGCGTCATTATTCAGATCCCTGCAGCAACCCGGCCCTGGCGAACAAGGTTTTAACCTGTTTTGCCCGTCCGGCAAGATTTGTCCGCACCAGGGAGGTTCCTTCCCGCCGATCCGGGTAGATCAGCAAAACCGCGTCATAACCGCCTCTCAGCCGGGGCCGGATATGCCGGTACGCCTCCCGGCTGAACCGCCGGGACCGGTTACGTTCCACCGCGTTCCCGAATTTCCGGGGCAGGGCAAAACAGATTCGGTTATAATCAAGACTGTTCCGCAACAAAAAAAGCTTCGCGCCGCCGCAGCCAAGGCTTCTGCCCCGCTTAAAAACCTCCCGAATCTCATCCCGGCCCCTTAAATGCTCTTTCCGGCTGAACCGGAAAGAGGGGCTTCCCCTCTCCACTCCGCTAATAGGGTTTTTTCTCGTCCGCGACGCTAAGTTTAATCCGGCCTTTGGCCCTCCGGCGTTTGAGGATCAGCCTGCCGCCCCGGGTTTTCATCCGGGCCCGGAACCCGAATTTCCGGTTCCGCTTTACTTTACTGGGTTGATAAGTCCGTTTCATGGGATTTACTCCTGTCTATATATAAGGTTCATGAGATCAAATGAAATATGAGCCGGTTCCAAAACCCCGCCGGCGCAAAAACCGGTTCGATGGACAAACTCCCGGAAAAACCGGTTAAACCCCCGGTTCCCCCGCTAAATCCAAGGCGCTTTTACAAAATCTTATATTTTGCGAAAGCCCCTTTAGTATAAAAAATTGTTACCAAATGGTCAAGGCATATTTTGCAGTGAACGCCCGCGATGGCTCCAATGCCGCGCTTAACCCTGGGGCTTTTCGGAAAGAGCTTTTTGTATAGCCGCGGGGACTGCCCGATCTACCGCCTTTGCGACTACCTGCTCAATATCTTTGACAATGGACTCGTGAAGCCGTTCCATTGCTTCTTCGGGGGAGGCCGGTACGGCAAAAAGTTGATAGGTTTTTATATTCAGGGCTCCGGCGATCCGGTCCAACACATCCGGGGTTGGAAATTTACGGGAAACCTCTATCATGGCGACGAAGGGCGTGGAAATTCCGGCTTTTTCAGCCAGTTTTTCCTGCGAAAAACCGCATTTCCGGCGATTTTCCTTGATATTGCCTGCCAGTATATCCCGAATATTTGAGTCTGCTATTTCCATATCCTATAAGGAAATAATAAATGCTTCCAAGACATTGACTAGTATCATAAAGTATAGTATAAGTATCTCTACGGCTCTT
>JAISAN010000155.1 GCA_031266635.1 Treponema sp.
ACCCCTTTGTATTTCACCTTATATGTATCAATAATTCCCGCGTGAGAAATTCCAAAAACACCCTGGCTTGTTACTAAACCCTTAAAATCTCCCCATTTTGCTGAATCCACAGGACACAAGCCGTCATTATCACCATCGGTCATTTGTATAACAGGATTCATAATTATAAAATTAAAATCACTGAAAAAATATTTCATTTTCGCGGCGTAACTTTGATAATAAACATTTTCATTATCAGGATTTTGTTCATTAAATTCAACGCTATATAGTTCTGATATCTGCCTGCTGCTTGTAAAGTAATCCGGCTTTTTATCGCCAAGTATTTTAAACCATCCATTCACAAAGAAAGAGGCAAATTTATATAATCCGTCCGGCGTTTCAACAGCGATATTCATTGCTTTGACCCCGTGGTGCGGCGTTGAAATCGTAGTCAGTGAAGCAACCGCATAATCCATTTTTAATGTACTGATAAGATACCGTGATTCAAGCCCGCCTCTTGAATGGGCAATAATATTTACTTTCTCCGCGTTAGCTTCTTTAAGAATATTGATAATTGTATCCTTTATTGTTCCCGCGTTATATTCAATTGACCCCCATGCGTCAGTTCCGCCGTAATAAACCGTTATACCATGTTCTGAAAGATGTTTTGGTATTCGTCCCCAATAATTAATAAACCCTAATGTTTTATCTCTGAAACCAGCGCCATGAATGAGGACAACCGGATATTTTAAATTTATTTTTTCAATGTCGTTGCTATTTATCATTTTTACACCCTCATTGCCATTATTATAGTCCTCCGGGTTTGGGACTGTTGCGCACGAGATATTTAGAACGGCTATATTTATTAACAGGGCAAGAAAACCTCTAAAAACTGAGATTTTTAGAGGTTCCCTATAATACCAACAACAGCCCGGTGAGACAGGACCGGCCGGCTGCCGCGGACAAAGGCCCGTTTCAAAATGACGATACTTTCCATTGACCATTACTTTCTTTTATTACCGTCATAGGTTTTGCGGCGCCTACATCCTGCCCGTCTTGCCGAATTTGGTACATAAATACCCTCGAAGAAGGCGTGTCCCGGCTTGAGTCAGAGCGGACAAAGTAATATTCACGGTTTGCCATTGAAATCATTCGCCACCAGGATTGGCCTTTTGCCTGCAATGCGCCTGAACCGGAAATAGCGTTTTCCTGAACCGAACAAAGTTGATTCCATACCGCTGAATCTTTTTTAACCGAGCCGTAAAAAAGAAACCATTTGGCCACCGCTTCGGGCTCCAGATTTTGCGGAACCGCGCTTGCGTTTTGCGGGATCCCGGCCGTCCAGTTTGCCGCCTGGGCCGCCAGATACCGGTCAAAAATATCCTGCCCCGCCAATACCGGCTTATTGTTTTGTATGGTAACGCACGCCCTGTTTTGAACCCTCATGGCGGCAACGTCCATAAGCACCACGTTGCCCCACCATCTGTAGGCATCCACAATCGTTCCAAGCACCTCATAACGCCCGCTCATGTTTCCCAATCCGTTATTCAGTTTATATAATAAATCCTGAATACCATCATTGTACTTTATGATGAAGATGTTATTACTGTTCTTTTCACCATACCAGTAATATTTATTCCCGTCCCGATCGGTGATAAAATCGCCAAAGTCTATAGCGGGAAACAACATAACTTTCTTTTCATACCGGCTAAAGTTATTTACCACCACATTTGCCGAAACCTGGTCAGCCCAGCGGGAGTCCCCCTTATATTGGGCGACAAGATTATCCCATGCCGTATCGCCGGCCCTGGCAATATCACCCGCGGGATCAGCCCAAACAAACCAGGGAAAAACCATAAAAGAAAGCAATAAGAACGCCTTTTTTTTGTTCGTATTCATACAAAACACCTCCATAAAATGATACCACATTATTTAAAAAAACAGAGCGGATAACAAAATGCCGGAAAGAAAGTTTATTAATACCCATAACCTCTCTTTCGGTCCAGTATTTATACTTTGTAGTATTTTGTCAAGATACATTGGTCCGCTTACGCCCAAGATTCCGGCTGCTTACAACATTTTACCAACCTGAACAATGGCTTACACCGGAAATATGCCGGCGCCGGAGGGCAAAAAAACTAAAATGTCAGGTTCGCCGCCACACAGCCGTAGATAAAGGCATAAACCGCTTGAAAATTATCTTCCGCCGTTATAATATAGTAAAAATCAACAACCGTGCGGCAGAGCCATGCGGTATGTTGTTCTCATAAGGTATTTATATTCGGGTTTCATATCTTTATAACTGCGGCAGAGTAGTTGCTTACGCAACATCAAGGGCGGGGTATGAAACCCTCAATACGAATCATTTTTTAGAGGGGAAATATGCCGGTCTATAGCGGTATTCAAAAAGAAGAAACCCTGAAAGGGCTTGTCCATGATGATTATTTCTCCAAATTCGGCTACGAACCTAATATTGACAATATAGACTTTGTAATCACCGATAAGAAAACACGGGACGACCTTTTTAGCGATGGTCCGGGAAGTTCGACGCATTACCTTTGGGCGGAGGCGAAAAAAGGGGCCCACGATGTATTCGAGATGTTTACCCAGCTTATTCTGACCTGTAAAAAAACCTATGAAAAGGCGGAACATTTAGCCCCGCCCTGGCTTGGTGTTTTTGACGAGGCGCGGATTGCCTTCGTTTCTTTCCACGATATTCTCCCCATTTTTAACGAAACCGACTTTAACTGGAATATAACGCCGAGCAATCACGAAACAGCGGACTTTCAAAAGGCGAAAGAAAAAGTAAAAAAACTCATCGGCGCGAAAATTGCGCTTTATAATTTTAGCGCGGACGACAGCGAAATAAAGGAATTTATTAAAACTCATTTTGCCGCCGGAGCGTCCGCATCCATTAAAAGCCCTATCACAAAAGATAATTTTGTGCAGATTTTTATCAAATGGGTAAAAGAGGTAAAACCGTTTGTCAATATTCCAAAGGAAGAATGGGCGGAATTCAAGCAAAAGGGGATTCTCGACTGTGATTTTTACCGCGCCGATGTGATGAGTGCTCCGGCGCAAGCGCCGGATCTTGGAGAAAACGCAGGCGTTTTCTCCACAAAATTTAATACAATTACGGAAAAACTAAAGGTCATCCTTAAAAACGACAATTACAAGTTTCAGGAAAATATCTCGGGACGGCTGTTTACTTCGGATATTGGTTTTACCGATAATGGGGAGGCTTACAGCCGTTTTTGGAACAGATACGAGCGTCCGCCCGCGCCGGTTTTTCAGCAGTTCATTATCGACCGCCGCGATCTGCTGGTGCCGCAGAATATCCGCGAAGTAAAAGGCAGTTTCTTTACGCCAAAAATCTGGGCGGATAAATCGAAAGAATATTTAGCGCATGTTTTCGGCGGGAATTGGCAGGAAGAATATGTTGTATGGGACTGCGCGGCTGGAACAGGGAACCTGCTTGCCGGGCTTTCCAATAAATACAATGTCTGGGCATCGGATATTGACCAGGGGAATGTGGAGACGATGCAGAGCCTTATCGACATTGACGAAAACCTCGATCTGCTCCCCGCCCATGTGTTTCAGTTTGATTTCCTGAACGACAGTTTTGACAAGTTGCCGGAAGGATTGCGAAACATCATTAATGACCCGGAAAAGCG
Source organism: Treponema sp. (assembly GCA_031266635.1). GTDB lineage: Bacteria > Spirochaetota > Spirochaetia > Treponematales > Breznakiellaceae > JAISAN01. The sequence continues at coordinate 3,654 of JAISAN010000155.1, forward strand.
CAAGAAGTTAATTGTGTATATTAATCCGCCGTATGCGGAGGCGGGAAACCAAAAAATGGTAATGGGAACCGGCGGAGCTAAAACAGGCGTTGCGATGTATTCTAAAACCGCCAGCAGATACAAACGTGCCATTGGCGCCGCGACAAATGAACTGTCGGCGCAGTTTATGGCGCGTATATATTATGAAATACCGGCCTGTAAATTGGCGCTCTTTTCGAAGCTGAAATTTGTATGTACAGAAAATTTTGTCAAATTCAGAAAATCATTTAACGCCGACTTCAAAGCAGGTTTTGCTGTTCACGCGAATACTTTTGATAATGTTACTGGAAAATTTCCGATAGGCTTTACTATTTGGGACTTAAACGGGGTTTATTTCCCTGAATTCATTGAGCTTGATATTCCTGAAGAAAGCGGAAAAAAGAAATTTTGGGATGATTTTAATAAATCTATAAACCACTGGATACGCTGTTTTAACCACGTTAAAAAAAATATGTTTGGATATTTGATTTGTGAAACATCCGACTTTCAACATATTCATCAGCCATATATAACGAAGGATATGACAGTCAGGACAAGCAGACAGTTTGCCTGTACCGGGAATAACCTCATACAGGCGTGCATTTACTTTGCGGTCCGCCTTTGTATTGAACCGACATGGCTAAACGACCGTGATCAATTTCTGTATCCCAATGACGGCTATACAACCGATATTGAATTTCAAAATAATTGTCTCGTCTTTACCTTATTTCACGGGCAAAACCGCATTTCATCACAGCATGGCGTTAATCACTGGATACCCTTCACCGAGAAAGAAGTGGACGCTCAGGAAAAATTTGACTCCAATTTTATGAGCGGATTCCTCAATGACAAAACGTTTAGTGCCGAAACGCGGGCGGTTCTTGACGCGGGGCGGGAATTATGGAAATACTACCACGCAAAAATCAGGGGAAATAAAACCGCTTCCGTCAACGCCTCTTTGTACGACATCCGGGAGTTTTTTCAGGGGCGCAATGACAAGGGAACTATGAAAACAAAATCGGAGGATGAAACCTACAATGAGCTTATCGGTTCTCTGCGGGAAAAATTGGAGGCTTTAACAAAGAAGATACAGCCCAAGGTGTATGAATATGGCTTCCTGAAGGAGTGAACCTTTCCGCCGGGACCTCACAGTTTTTCTATCAACATCGAACATTTTCCCGAAGGAATCGGCAGCGTTTTTTTCTTCTTTCCCAAAATATTGATGGTAAAATAATAAAGCTTTTCGCTTTCCATGTGGATTTCCCAGCCCCGGCCGCTTTTGTTGGAAAGAATGGTGATCATGTTTTTTTTCAGGGAGAGATTTTCCACGCCCATGATCTCCAGATTGGGAATGATCCAGTCCACGGTCTTTCGGGGCAGGGAGATAAAGAGACCCACAATGTTTTCGATGGTCAGGCAGATGGTGGAGAGGGCGTCATAGGCGAGGTAGCGGGGATGGGGGAATTCGGGCTTCCCCTGCCAGCGGGCGGGGCCTTCCTTGAGGGGGAGGTAAGCTTCCCAGAGGTTGCCCTTATGGTGATCCCCGTCGGGGCTCATGGAATCCAGCATAAAATAGAGATGGCGGATGGCGTTTTCCCGGGCCAGTTCCCAGCGCTGATACCGTTCCAGGCCCTTGATCACCATAAAGGTCAGATGGGGAAACACGGAGCCCCGGTAACCCCGGCCGCTTTCGTCAAAAGCTTTTTCATTCACCGCCAGGGACGGGAAGGGATGGGGGGAACCGAAAAAATTGGGGTCCGAAAGTTTTTCGATAATCCGCTCCGCCTTGTCATCGTTGGGAATTTCCGCCAGAAGGGGCCAATACCCGGCGATGGTTTTGACAGGGATCCGCTGTTCGTTTTTGTCGATGTCGTGGTAAAAGCCGCCTTCAGGATCCCACATGAGGGAGTTGATCCGGGTTTTCAGGGAAAAATACTGCCGCTTGTACTGAAAGCTCGATTCCTTGTCGTTGAGAATATCCGCCAGCGCGGACATATACAGCACGTTGATCGCCATCATGGTGTTAAAATCCATGAGGTAATAGGCGTCTTCCCGGGGGGAGTTGATCATCCTGGTTACCGAGAGGGGAACCCGGTACAGGCCATTGGGTTTCTTGAAAACCGAATCTATCCATCCGGAATATTTTTGCAGGATGGGAAGCACGTCCTTGACCCGCTTCTTGTTGGCCGACTTATGGTAAAGGTTGTATTCCGCCCAGGCAAAAAGAGGAAGCCCCAAACCTTCGGGGTTGTCCTTTTCCACCGCCGGAAGGCCGGTCTCGATGGTATAGGCGGAGCGGATGGCCCCGTTGGGCTCCTGGCGTTCATAGAAAATATCCAGCGTCGGATGGGCCTGGTAGATCCGGTTGGAATAAACCAAAAAAAAGGACGAAAAAATGGCGTCCGACTGATAAACCACCGGCGAACCGGGGTAGGAGAAAAATTTCCCCCCAATGGCGGCTTTTTCCTCGCCGGTTTTCCAGAAATCCTGTATCCAGGCCCATGTTTTATCGTATATGTCAACAAAATCCTGATCGTAGAAATGAATCTTGGGAAAATCGCGTTTTGTCACACATACTCCTTAGTTCTATTGAGATTACCTGAGGAACCATAAAAAGTCAAATCCGGTTTTTTTATAATTGCTTCTCCAAGTTATTTATTATACAGTAAGAAAGCAAAATTGTCATGTTTTTTTTCCGTTTTACCCGCAGATAAGGGGAAAATTTTGGCCTATAAGTCCTACATTTCGCTGGAAATTCGTATTTTACTGCTTACCGGTGTCAAAACCTTCTGCGCCTGCGGCCCCGAAGCCTCCTGCCCGGTATGCCGGGAAGAAGGGGGCCGGCCCGTTTTGAATTCCCTGGCGGCCCGGAAAGCCTGCCTCCTTATCCGGGGGCTTGGCGGGGAAATTCTCCGGGAAATTCCCTATGAGCGAAACCTCAGCGCCCCCGTTCCCCCAGAGGGGGCGGAAGGCCGGCCGGCCCTGTCCCGGCTTTCGGTCAAACTGGGGGACGGGGCCATGGACATCAACTTCCACCGCCGGAAAAAGCGGATCCGCATTACCGAAATACGGCTGGAGGAGGACGCGGGCCGCCTTGTCCACAGCGCCGGCGGAACCTACATGGACTATTCCCGGGCGGGAATGCCTTCCCTGCGGATCAGGACGGCGGCGGATTTTGAAATCGGCGAGGAGGCGAAGGTTTTTTTGTCGGACCTGCGGCGGCGGATTCAGTATCTGGAGATTATCCCGGCGGCGTCCAGGGAACAGGGCGGAGCTCCTGAAAACCTGATCCGCTGCAACGCCTATGTGGCGCTGGCCCCCTACCCGGAAGCCCCGGAACATTTTGTCAAACTGCGGAACCTCAACTCTTTTAACTTTGTACTCAAGGCGGTGAATGCCGAACTTTTCCGGCAGGAGGAGATCATCACCAAGGGGGGAACGGTGGTAAGCGAAAACCGGATCTGGAACGAGGCAAAACGTTCCGGCGAACCGTTCCGCGTCAGAACGGGGGAAGAAAAGCCCCGGTTCGCCCTTTTGGAGGGGGTTCCGCCTTTCGCGCCGGGGCCGGAGATCCTTGAGGCCCTGGATAACTTCACCGTTGAACTCCCCGAGGGCCGGCGGAACCGGATGATGAGCGATTACGGCCTCAACCAGTTCCAGGCCGAATTTATCTGCGATGAAAAAAGCCGGGCCGATTATTTTGAGGAAACCGTAAGCCGGGGCGCGGCCCCCGGTGAGGCGGCCCGGTGGATGATTTCTTGCGCGATCAAGGAATTCAGGCGGAACGGTTTCAGCCCCGCCAACAGCCCCCTCAGCCCGGAACGTTTCGCCCTGATTCTGGAGATGCTCCGGTCCCGGCGGATCCACGGCGGTATCGCCCGGCAGATCGTCGGCGCGGTTTTGCGGGAAGACCGGGACCCCGGAGAAATTATCCGGGAACGGGGCTGGGAGCAGATCACCGGCCGGGACGCCATTGAAGCTATTGTCCGGCGGGTCATTGAATCGAACCCGGAGGAAGTGCGCCGCATCCGGGAAGGCGCCGCGGGGCCGATACAGTTTCTCACCGGGGTCATCATGCGGGAAACTTCGGGACTGGCGGAACCCGTGCTGGTGAAAGACCTGCTCCGGGAGCAGCTTTCGGTCTCCCTGGTCTACGTCCTTTCCATGGGGGGAGCGATCTCCGGCCGGATTGGGGAAGACGGCGCGGTGGAAAGCGGGGACGGGCAGGTACTGAAAGAGCTGCTTGCGGGTTCCGCCGAAGCCCCCGGCGGCGCGGCCACGGTTCGCTTTGAGTCGATTCAGGTGGGGCGGATGCTCTCGGAAGAGATTATCCCCTCGGACTGGGCGGCCCTCATTGAAACCGTGGCGGCAAAACTCAACTCCGGCACCGCCAACGGGATCGTCATCGCCCACGGAACCGACACCCTGCCCTACACCGCCCCCCTGATCTACTGGCTTTTTGCCGATGCCGGAGTCCCCATCGTTCTGGCGGCCTCCTCCAACCCGCCGGGACGATCCTCCGAGGCAAAGGCGGCGATGAAAAAGGCGGTGAATTTGGCGCTGAAAAAAGAGCGGGGGGTGTATGTGGTCCACGGAGGAAAAATCCTCTCCCCCCTGAACCTGAAATTCGAGCGGATCGGGGTTGACGGCTTCCGCAACTGGAACATGGAAGCCCCGGTTTTTTCCGGCCCGGGCCTCCTCACCGGCCCCCTGGAGGCGGATCAGTATGTCCTTTCCCAGCTTCTGGAAGACGCGGTGAATTCCATGTGCGTTATCCGGATTTACCCCGGCCTCCGCTCGGACTACCTCCAGTCCCTGATGGACCGGGGGGTGAAAAATTTCTTTCTGGAATTATACGACACCGGAACCGCCGGATTCCGGGAGGGTCCCTACTCCCTGAAACGGGCCTTTACCCTGGGCAAACGCCGGGGCGCCCGGTTCTATTGCAGTTCCCAGCAGGAGGGCATTGTGGATTTTTCCGGCTATACCAGCTCCCGGGAATTGTGGCGTTCCGGGGCGGTTCCCATGGGGGCCTGCACCACCGAAACCGCGGTAGCCCGTTTCCTGGCCGCCAGCATTATCGCCGACA
>JAISAN010000223.1 GCA_031266635.1 Treponema sp.
AGGATTGAGATTCTGCCGTTGCCGTAAATAATCCTGTTTGCTTACCGTCTGCTCCACTTTCTCCGCCGCCTGAAAGTATTGTCGTACTTCCATCGTCGTAGTCAATGCCTTCTTCCCCAGGGCGCACAGCACGATATCCTTCAGCGGCATATTCCGTTCCCGGGTCCAACTTCCCGGTTTCCCCGTAAGCCGGGCGCTTTCTTTTATCCCTTCACTCCTGATACGCTCCTGTAATTCCCCGTATCGCTGTCGCGCTCCTCCCTCCATCAGTAAACCCTCCCTCCTCAAGGGTATCCTGTTTTGCCTCCCTTTATCTTCTTCTTAAGTTTATGATGTTGTGCCTGACACCGAGACGCAGAACAACCTTGAAGCGCTCAGACAGATGGGGCATTAAACTTGGGGGGCAGCGCAAGGGATTGAAGCGTAAATCCCGGAGCAAACCGCTCATGCGGTTTGTGAGGAATTGAAGTGGAAAGCCCGGTCCCCGCCGCAGGCGGGGATGCGCCCTCAAATGCGGTAGATGATGCTATGGAGCGGGGGGAATTCCGTCCCGCAACGAAAAAAGAGACCATGGCGCTGCGACTTGCCGCTCTGAGCGCCATTGTCCGTAAAATGCAGGAGCTAGTCGAGAATGACCGGGAGCTTGCCAATTCCTGAAGGGGGAACGGCAAAAGCGCCTGGCTAGCCGGGAAATCAACCTGCTATTTCGCCAGCAGGCCCGCAAGGGACGGGATCGAGATGAAGTTGCCGATCGCTCCGCCCAGGGTGGAGAGGAAAAACACCAGCAGGGCTTTGCTAATCCGGTTCCGGTAGATGCCCCGGAGGCTTGTAACATCTTCGGAGATGGTTTCCGTGTCCGAGACCCGGGGTTTGCGGAGCCAGGCTTCGGTAACGCCGGAAAAAAGGCCCACCCCGATAAAGGGGTTCAGGGTGGCGATGGGAGCGCCCAGAAAGGACACGAGGATCGAAAGGGGGTGGCCCAGGGCAAGCAGGGCGCCCAGGGCGGCAAGGGAGCCGTTCCAGAGGAGCCAATTGCGGAGCATGGCGAAGCTTACCCCCGCGCCGGACCGGAAAAAACCCAGGGCGATGAGGGCGGCAAGCAGAACCGGGATGATCCATCCCGCCGCCTTGGAAAGCAGCCCGGCGGGGGGGATACGGTCCAGGTCTTCGGTTTCCGCGGACTCTTCCCCGGCGGCGATCTTTTCCAGATGGGCCCGGAGGCCGGGGATATGCCCCGCTCCTACCACGGCGGTTTTCCGTTTGGCGCTGTCTGCGGAAAGGGCCGCGGGAGCGCCTTCGGGAAGCGCGGCGTCTGTGCTGTCCGCGGCCTCCGCCGTGGATGCCGTGGACAGCGGACTGCCGGAACCCGGCGGCGGCTCACCGGCGGTCCAGATTTTCGCCGCCAGGTAGCGGTCCCGCTCGTCGATGAGGGTCTCCTTCACGCCGGGGAGATAACCCGCCAGTTCAGACATCATCCCGTCAAGTTCGCTGTGGTTTTTAAGGTTCTCTATTTCCGCTTCGCTTAACTTCTCCGTGGTAAAGGCGCTGGACAAAAGGGAAGCCAGCAGTTTGCATTTGCTCCAGAGGCCGCAGTGGGCCCAGGCCCGGCGAAGGGTGATCTGGACTTCCCGGTCGCAGAGGGCGTAGGGGATTCCCAGTTCGGCGGCGGTTTCCACGGCGGTTTTCATTTCCTCGCCGGGCTTGACCCCCAGTTCGTTTCCCAGCCGCCGCTGGAAGCCGGAAAGGACCAGGTTCGCAATAAGGAGAAAGCCCTTGCCGTCCTTAAAAATTCTCACCACGTCAAGCCGTTCCCAGTTTTCCTTTTGGGAAATGGAATTGTAGCGCCCCTGATCCAGTTCCACGCAGACGACGCCGGGCCGTGTTTCCCGGATTACCCGGCTTACCTCGCCGATACTTTCCCGTGAAACATGGGCGGTCCCGATCAGGGTGATTTCCCGGCCCTTCAGATTCAGGGTAACGCTGTTACCGCCGCCGCGCCGGCTTTCGCCCGTACCGGCGGCGTTCCCGTTGTCATTACTTTCGTTCATGATGCTCCTTCGTTATATTGTCCAAAGCGGCGGCAAAGCGCCGGAACAGATCATCTTCGTTTACCCTGGCGGAAGGGTCAAGAAGGCCCCCGGCCATATAATCGTGGCCGCCCCCTTCGCCTATGCCTTCAAGGGCGTCCCGGATAATCGCCGCGGCGGAAACGGCGGGGTCCCGGGACCGGACGGACACATGGTGGGAACTTCCCTGGTTTTCAATAATCACCGTCACCAGGACCTCCCGGAAGCGCAGGAAAAAATCCGCCAGAATCGAAATGACTTCCTGGGTGGTGTCCAGGGTGATCAGGGCGAACAGCATGCTCCCGTGAAACCGCGAATTGGACACCGCCTTTTCAAAGGCGGGAATATCCGTTTTGGAAAGGGAAGTTTTGATCACCCTGGTGCCGAATTCCCAGTCGCCGATAAAAAAAAGCCGGTGCAGGGCGTCCATGTCGGGAGGGCTCACCCGGCGGGAAAGAAAATCCGTATCCATCTCAATGCCCATCAGGAGGGCGGTGGCCGTATCCCTATCGGGGCAGAGGCCCGCGTTTTCCCAGTAATCCGCGATCAGGGCGGCGCAGGAACCAAAGTCAGTCCGAATGTCCACAAAGGGACACGCGGGGATTTCCGGGCAGGGGTGATGATCCACCACCCCAAAAAGATTGTCCGTTATGGGCCGGGCGTTGGTGTTCAGGGAGTTCCCGTCCACGATGATGCAGGGGGCGGACCGCAGGTTCCCGGACGCCATTTTTTCAATCCGGGTCAGGGGAATCTTCAATTCGGAAATCATGGTCTTGAGGGAAAAACTTCTGATAGGCGCCCGGTAGAGCAGGTGAACCTCGTAGCCCTGAAGGGAAAGCAGGTTTCCCAGCGCGAAGGCGGAAGCCGCCGCGTCGTGGTCGGGGAAATCGTGGGTCTGGATCACCAGCGGCGGCCCCGGCGGCGGCAGGAGCGCGAGAAGCCGGCTGAACATATACTCATTTGCCATTAAAGCGCCTTCAGATTCCGTTCTTCAATGATCCACTCATTGAGCCGCCATTCGGGAATGGCCCGGCGGTCCAGTTCTTTCACCTGGATAAAATATTTGTCCGCCAGAGTCCGGTTGCCCCGAATATCATAATAGTTCGCCAGATAGTAGAGCATCCGGGCTTTGTGGTCCAGATTTTTTTCCCGGTCGATTCTGATAGCCATATCGTTGTCCCCGGCAAGGTCGTGGTAGAGCCTGAGCATGTACCAGTCCAGGGATTCCCGCTCCACTTTTCGCAGGGCCTGTTCCAGAAACTGCCGGGGATCGTTGATCTTCCCCGCCCGCATCCAGTTCATCGCCGCCAGCAGGGCATAGCCCTGTTCGGCGGGGGCCTGCCGGTAGGCTTCAAGAAAGGCGTCCCTGGCTTCGGCCCACTGGTGGTTTCGCATTTTGATAATGCCCAGCCCCTCAAAGGCAAAGTAATATTCGGGCTTGAGCTTTGCCAGTACCGCGTAATCCTTTTCCGCCCCCTCGTAATCACCCGATTCATCCTTGATCCCCGCGCTGTATACATAGGCGATAAAAGTCTCCGGGTCTATGCTGATGGCCAGGGTAAATTCTTCCAGCGCTTCGGGCTTCCGGCCCAGGTCGATAAGGGCGCTGCCCCGGTCTACGGCGATCCAGTAATTGTCCGGCTCCAGCGCTTTTGCGGCGTCCAGATCCGCCAGGGCTTCCTGGGCGTAGCCCGCCCCCCGGTAAAGCCGGGCCCGCTCATGCCGGGGGCTGGCCCACTGGGGGTAGAGCCGGACCGCCCGGTTAAGGAGCTGTTCCGCGCTTTTCGGGTTTTTATCGTAGCGGTACACCCTGGCCCGGCCTACCAGGGCTTCGCCGTTTTCCGGCTCCGCCTTCAACACCCGGTCATAGTAGGAAGCGGCGGTTCGCAAAGACCGGATCCCCAGCGCGATGTTCCCCAAATCAACCAGGGCTTCCACATTTGCCGGGTCTATTTTGATAATGCGCTCCAGAATGGCCCGTTGTTCCCGTTCCCGCCCGGAGGCGGCCTCCGCCGCGGCCAGCACGAAAAGGGCCTCCGTATTTTCGGGCTCCCCGGCGAGAATTTCCTCCGCGATGGTTTTGGCCTCGCCGGGTTTCCCCGCCGAATTGAGGACCGACGCCTTGAGGAGCCGTATCGCCGGAGCTTCCGCCTCCGCCGGGTCTATGATGTCGAAAAGCGCCAGGGCGCCGGAAAAATCGCCCCGGTTAAGGAAATCCGCCACCCTGGCCAGCACGGACTGGGCGTCGGTTTTTTCAGGTTCCGGGGGGCTCAGCGGCGGCCGTTCCGGTTCGGCAAGGGGTTTTCCCGCCCCCCCTTTCGGCAAAGAACCGCAGGCCCCCAGACCCGCAAGAAGGATCATCAGCAGAACGCCTGCGGGACCCCTTGTCCGGGGGAACACAGCCGGGAATGGTTTTGGGGTTTTTTGGGGAAAAGCGGGCCCCGGTGAACTGGTAATCATGGTTATATATAGTATACAATAATTACAGTACCGGCAAGTTAAAGGCCGGGAACAAAACAGAGCAAACTCCCGGAAAAAGGAGATTTTTTCAAAACTGAAGTTTTGAAACAGCCTCAGAGGATTTTTCAATTGATAAGAAAACCGGTGTTTCCCCGGATAATGGGGCTTTTGGCCCTTTATGGGGGAGTATTTTTCATTCTGGTGATTATCCAGTTTACCAAACAGGGGAATTTTACCCAGCGGATAGGCCGGGCCACCGTAAGCGGCCAGTACCGGACAGCGGCGGATGCCCCGGAAAATTCCGGCGCGGTTCCCCTTGAGGGGGGAGTGAGCGTTTTTTTTGGGGGGCTGGAATTCCGGCTGAGGGACGGCAGCGCCGGGGACGATTTTGTGCTGATTGACCGGAACGGAAGGCGGCAGCCGGCGGAGCCCGAATGGATGACCGCCTCCGGGGACGCCGCGGTGTTCCGGCTGCCCGGCGGGACGGAGATTGCTTTTACCACCCAGTACGCCGGGGCCAGCGCGGAACTGCGGATCAGCGGCGATTTCGCGGGAGGGGCCGCCGGGGTGGACATCCCCATCCGGGCGCTCCGTTCTTCCCGGATCCGGGAGGGCGGCGACGGCAAGCTTACCGTAACCGCCGAAGGGATAAATTACGTTTTCGGCCCCCTGGAAGAAAGGGCCGCCGGGGCGCTTATCCCCCTGCGGGCCGGCGGAGCCCCGGTGGTATACCGGGCGGCGCCGGAAAAGAAGGCTTTTGACCCGGCGGAATACATCCTTCCCCAGGCCGCGTCTTCCCGGACATACAACGACTACATTGTCCGCTGGCGGGATCAGCACTTTTCCCTCTGGAACCAGATCGTCCCCGGCCAAAACGACGAAGACATGGTCATCGCCTACAGCGGGGAAGCGGTCAGGCGGGGCGCTTACAAAGCCGCGGTTTCGGCGGCGTCCCCCGCTTTTCTTGAAGGCAGCAGGCGGACCTATGAATCATCGGTCTATCTGGGAAACATGAGCAGCGCCCTTCAATCCTTTGCCGCCCTGGAACGGGAAAAGATCAGCCGCCTTTCCCGGCAGATCAACGAAAGATCCCCGGATTTCCTCCGGGAACCCCAGGTGTTTGAATATTTCGCCGTCCGGGCCTACGGCAGCTTCATCGACGACGGCGTGGCGATTGTCCGCGCCCTTGATCCCGCCGGTCTGAGCCTGGGGCTGACCCCCGGCATTTTTGAAGGCTGGCTGGATCTGAAGCAGTACCGGGCCCACGGGGATAATCCCTTTGACCGGCTTATCGATCAGGCCTGTTACATCGTATCCGAAGATATTGGAAAGGCCGGTGAAATCCGCCGGTCTCCGGGAGGGGCGGCGGTTCCGGCGGCGGGAAACCGGGTGTTCGCGTTCCGGGAGGACAGCGCGGACATGGAATTTAACCTCCGGCTGGGGAGGGCCCTGTGGCGCTGGGCCGAAAGCGCGGGCCGCAGCGACTGGGCCGCGCTGGGCCGCTCCCTCATCGTGTCGGTTCTTTCCCTGGCGGACGGGGCCGGTACGGTCCCCCGGTCTCTTCTGGTTTCCGCCGCCGGGGAGATCCAGGAAGCCCCGGCCCCCCGGATCAGCAGCGCCCGGCTCTACCGCATCCTGACGCCGGGGGAATATCACCCCCGGTCCGCGCCAATCGGTTCCGGCGTCAATGGCATCTGGGCATGGACCGCCGTGTCCGCCCTGGGCGCCGCCCAGGAAAACAATGTGCTGGACATCTCCGTATCCTTTCC
>JAISAN010000014.1 GCA_031266635.1 Treponema sp.
GTGGCGCCTGTCACCCTTTTTACATAAGGGTTGAACTTTGCAAAATGCCCGATACCTGATATATTTATAGCGGGAATGGATTATGCTTTAAAAGGGAAGGTCCTGAATGATGAAAGAACGGCTCAATCCCCTCAATGACTTTGCCTTTCAGAAGGCGATGGGTGAAAAAGGTGATGACGTCGCGCCACTGCATAGTGGCGCTTAAATCATTCCTATCGGCAAACGGCCCAAAGGGACGTATGAGGTACAACTTATGGCCTTTCTCAACGCTGTTCTCAAACGGACCGGGAAGGACCACATCGAGTCGGTAGAAATCCTTGAGGATAAGGATTTACCGGCGGAGACGGCCGGCGGGAAGGCCGGGAAACTGGATATACTGGCGAAACTGGCGGATAATACCAAAGTCAATATCGAGGTTCAGCTGGCAAATCAGTATAACATGGAGCGGCGGAGCCTGGATTATTGGGCATGGCACTATACGAAAGGCATAGGGGCAGGAGAGGATTATAGCCTCTTACCGGCGGTGATAGGCATAAATATCCTTGACTTCGGGTATATCCCGGTAGAGGAGTTTCACACCAGTTTTCATATATATGAGGATCGGCATAAGGAGTATATGCTGACCGATGCGCTGGAACTGCACTTTTTAGACATGGTAAAGTTCAGAAAACAGCCCGAAAAGGACATTGCGAATGTTCCTTTGCACCGGTGGCTGGTATATTTTGACAAACACAGTCCAATCAACCTGATAGAGGAGGTATTGAGTATGGACCCGGCGATACAGGAAATGCAGAAAAAGATAGACTGGATAAATGGGGACCCGGCACTTTTACGGTCCTATCTGCGGTATGAGAAGGCGGCTTCCGATGAGATAACGCGGATAAATGGGACTAAACGGGAAACTAAACGGGAAACCACCCAAGAAATTGCCCGGAAGGCTTTAACGGAAGGGGCGACGGAAGAATTTGTCAGCAAAATTACCGGTTTAGATATGGATACCATCAAACGGCTAAAAATCGAACTATAATTTCCCCGCGGAACGATCCCGCCCGCAGGGGTTCCGGCGCTTACTCCTCCTTGATTGTTCCCCGGCTGGCGGGGAAGATCAGGTTGAGGATGATGCCCACCACTGTGGCCAGGGCAACTCCGGCAAGCTGGAACTCAACATCCCCGGCAATGGTAAAAGCCAGACGGCCGCCGCCGATGCCGATAACGAAGATAACCGAAGAAATGGTCAGGTTCCGCTTGTCCTTGTAGTCCACTCCGCTTTCCACAATGGTCCTTAGACCGCTGGAGGCGATAATCCCGAACAGGAGCATGGAGATGCCCCCAAGGACCGGGGTGGGGATGGTCTGGATCAGGGCGCCGAATTTTCTGAACAGGGAAAGAATCACGGCGATCACCGCGGCCCCGCCGATGACCCAGACCGAATAAACACGGGTAATGGCCATGACCCCGATGTTTTCCCCGTAGGTTGTGTTGGGAGGTCCGCCCCAAAAGGCCGCCCAGGCGGTGGCAATGCCGTCCCCCGCCAGGGTGCGGTGGAGGCCGGGGTCTTTATAAAAATCCTGCCCCACCACCTTGCTCGTAACCAGGGTATCCCCCAGATGTTCGCAAATGGTGGCCAGGGACACGATTATAAAGGTTAACACCGCCACAAAATTGAAGCTGGGAAGCATAAACTGGGGCAGCCCGAACCAGGGCGCGTCTTTCACCCCCTGGAAATTGATAATATCGTAGGCGGGGAAAAAACTCCCCATGATGAGGGTAAAAAGATAGCCCGCCACCAGCCCGATCAAAATAGGGATGGTGCTGAAAAATCCTTTCAGGAGAATGTTCGCCGCCACCGTAACCCCCAGAGTTACCACGGCGATGGAAAGCATCACCAGGCTGTAGTTCCCCGCGCTGTCGTTCATGGCCATGCTCATGGCGGTAGGGGCCAGGTTGAGGCCGATGACCACAATTACCGAGCCGATAACCACCGGCGGCAGGGCCTTGTCCAGCCAGCCTGTTCCGGCAAAGCGGATGATGAGCCCCACCAGGCAGTAAAATATTCCCGCCGCCACCGCGCCGCCCAGGGCATAGGGCAGCCCGTGGGAAGCGGTTATGCCGATCAGGGGCGGAATAAAGGCGAAGGAAGAACCGAGGAAGGCGGGAACCTTGGCGCCGGTCAATACTATGTAAATGAGGGTGCCTGTTCCGGCGGTAAAAAGGGCGGCGGCGGGGTTCAGCCCCGTCAGAATCGGAACGAGGATCGTCGCCCCGAACATGGCGAATACGTGCTGAATACTTAAAGGTATCCAATACCCCAGCGCGGGCCTGTCCCTGGGCCCCAAGTGCTCATGTGCCATCTATAACCTCCTTAAACTTATGGGATCATCCCCTGAGTCAATTTCAAATTCTATATTGCCATTGATCGGCGGGTATTGCAAGGAAAAAAGGTGGCGCATTCTGCGATCCGCGGCGCGTACGGCGGTTATGCTGCTTTGCTAAGCCAGGCCGCCTCCATTTGCCCGGTACTGCGGTATTTGGTGAGCGCCGGGTGTATGCTGTATTTTTTGCCTCACGTCCCCTGCCGGGGCGCGTTTACTATTAACGAACGCTCAACAGGAATAATATCCGCGCATTGCCCGATAAGATACAGGGGAATTTCAAGAAGATTATTTGTCCCTTTGAAGGGAGCAAGAGAGGATCGTATGGCAGCCGGCGGGTCAAAATTTTCAATGTAGGCCTTAAGACTCTTGGCTTTCAGGTTAAAGCCGGATTTTACCTCAAGCGGAATTACCTGATCCCGCCTCTGAATGAGAAAATCAATTTCGCTGGTGTTTTTCGAGTTGGCCCAGTAATACAGGGGCATTTCGTTGTCCATAAATTTGAGCTCCTGAAAAACGTACTGTTCCGCCAGGGCGCCTTTGAAATGGGTGAAAAGGGAAGTGTCGGAGCCAAGAAGGGTTCTGATGTCCAGCCCGGATTTTGCCGAAAGAAGCCCCAGGTCCAGCATATACAGTTTGAAATGATCCCGCTCCCGGTAGCTTGCCAGGGGCAGACCCGGAAAATTTGCCCGGTAAACCTGATAAACCAGCCCCGAGTTTACCAGCCAGTTCAGGGCGTTTTCATATTCCCTGGCGCGGGCTCCGGGTTTGACATCCTTGTAAAGAAACTTTTTATTTTCCCGCGCAAGCTGGGCGGGGATAGATTCCCAAATCAACCTTGCTTTGGGGATGTCGGAGGGGTTTATGTGTTTTGAAAAATCGGCGTTGTAATTGGCCGCTATGACCAGTTGTATTTCCCGGACCGCGTCGTAATCTTCACGGGAAGCGTACGAAAGGACCGCCTCGGGCATACCGCCGATAAAAAAATATTTTTTGAGGAACTCAATCAGTTTTCCCGCCAGGCCCGCGATCATGGGAAAGTCGCGGCTCGCGAGAGCCCCGGCATATCGCTCCTCGCCGATTGCCGCAAGAAATTCCGCAAAACTCAGGGGGTAAAGGGTTAAAAGGTTGACCTTGCCCACCGGGAAAGAACCGCCCGGATGCATTGCCACGCCAAGAAAACTTCC